>CADCDY010000204.1 GCA_902800245.1 uncultured Prevotellaceae bacterium | reverse complement strand
GCGCCAAATGAAAGTAGAAGAGAGGCAGGAAAAGATGATAGCTATCAAATGAAGTATGAATAATAAAACTGGCGGTGCAACAACCATTGATAGGAAGTTGCACCGCCAATTTGTTAGCAATCTCTTATGCTGTCAGTCTTGTTTCAAATACTACATTATCACCTTTCCTCAGTTGCAGTTGCAGGCAGGCGTAGGCGTTACGGTCTGCCAGTTGCTGTAGTTTCTTCCTGTTCTCGTCGTTGTCGCGTATCATGGATGCGTAAATCAACTTGCCAGGGAAGAAGCCGTCTAAGTCGAATGCCTTAAAGGTTCGCATCCATTTTGCCTTTGCGTAAACGAAGCATAGTTCTGAGATACGCACATAATCTTGTGCCTGATTGATTTCTTTCTGTATCATAGTCATAATGTGTTAAGCCACTTTCCTTGAAAGCAGGGTTTCGTATTCTGAGCGGATTGTCTCTTGGTCGTATTCCTCGTTGTCGAGCATGGGTAGATAGAACTTTTCGTCCTCTTCCCAAGGTTCATCGGTGATGGAGATATACCTGTAGATGGAGCGGAATGCCTTGATGATACTGTCGCGTTCATCATAGCTGTTGTAGCCCTCGAAGCAAAGATCTTTCGTCCAAAAATCAAAGGAGAAGGAAATCTGGTTGCGGTTGTCCATGTCTGAAATGGTCACATCTACGAAATCATGGGTGCCAGACTGCAAGGTGACTTTGTGGCCGTAGTATTCAACCGTAGTATTCAAAGTAGTCGTTGTTGGGGCAGTCTTTGCTGGTAATCTTATCTACCAGCCTGTTGAGAAATCTGTAGGTTTTCTGTTTCATAATAATAAGTCTTTATGTGGCAGGGACATCTGCGAGGACATCCCTGCCATAAGTTGTTTATACTCTGTTGAATTTTTCCTGTGAATCGCGTATTGCTTTCTGGTGATATACCTTGTCATTCATGTCTGCAGGCTTTTCCACGAGTTCATCAATAACACTGCCAAGTGAGTCACAATAAATATCGCTCATGGTTTTCTTCACCTCTCGTCTGATATTGAGAAGTGTGATGATATATGCGTACCATCCCGCTGACCCTGAGAATCAGTGTGGGCATATTATGGTAAAAAGCGTAGCATTTCTTGGATACTCCCCAACTCAGGAAAGTCATCATGTCGATTGACCAGAAGAGTTGCTTGTAAGCCTCGTTTGCCACTTCCCAACAGTGGTCGATGTCTTGTTTTGTTCTAACTGTTGCCATAGTTGTATTACTTGTTTGTTGATATTTACCTCCAAATCTCGTTACGCTTGTCCTTTCGCTTGTATGCCTTGATCTTACGCCGGCACTCGAACAGGGGAGCGTCGTAGTTGATGATGAAGTCGTCGTTGTCAAAGAAGCCTATGAAAGCCATTTCTGTACTGGCTGTTTATATCCCGCCGCCTACGGTCTAATTGTTTGCAAATATTTATCGGCATGAGTGAACCTGAAGCCTTTTTGTTTTGTTCAAGTATCATGTGTCCGACCTGAACTTTTTTTTAGCATCGACAATCGGTCGCCTTATAGCCTTTTTCTTGCCTACTTAACAGGCCGAACCATCAAAGGGCATAGGGCAAGGAATTTGCTGGCATATTTTTCGGAATACATAGATTGTGCGCAATCTACGAAGGCTGCTGTAAAATATGCTACCAAATAGTACACGGTACTTGACCATTGCCTGGGTTCGACCTACCTTTGCAAGAAAAAAGCGTCAATAAGGGGGCTGTATGATAGATGTAAGAATGGGAAGGGATGGACGTTAACATGAGCAATAAAAGAACCTTTGTTAAAGTCCGCAAGCATTTTCATGGTAGAAGTCAAGTAAAAAGAGACCTGTGAAAAGAAGGGTGGGGGAGAAGGATGATGCTCCACCGCATGGGCATAATGATGACTGATGCCTGACAGATTGAGAACCACAGCTGAAGGCTCGAAGCTCGCCGTAGATGCCCAGCCGTGCTTCTCCAAGCAGTCAGGTATGTGTCATCGCCCATGCTCCAGCTGGTAGTGTCCTGCTATCACTTTCAGCTCA
>CADCDY010000203.1 GCA_902800245.1 uncultured Prevotellaceae bacterium | reverse complement strand
GTCGAAAGCATCGTTATAGTCGTTGCCACTGACACGAGTCATATCATACATCGTAGAGGCTACGGTAGCCTTGATGCGAGTATCGGTAGCGGCAGCATTGCGGCTAATAATACTTTCATATATTACGATAGTTAAGAAAATTCAATAATTGCACTCACATCTTCTCCTATTGAAAGGGAAACTATAATCACGTTATCATTCTTGTAGATGGTAGGAACTAGCATCTCACCGAGTTTGGCAGCCACTCGGTACTCTACCCTCAAACCGCTTACAACGTAATCCTCCGGCAACAGTTCCATCGCCATGCGGACATAGTTGGCATTGTTCACGTGCTTGTTGTAGTCGATGTCGGCACGGAGTACTCTGATAGGCTCCAACACCTCACCATCGCTTTTGGGCAGGATGATGCGTCGGTCCTTATAGTTCATCTCCAACTGGGGTTCCAGTGTCATGGACTGAATGGTTGCATCATTCACGCGTTTCAGTTTTCCTGCCACCTTGTCAACGAATGCTCCCATGCTCCATGTCTTGTAGCAGGGATTGCCCTGTGAATCGTAGATGAACGTGTTACGGAATCCGAACATGGGTTTCATGCCATAGACGGAGGTCGTCACCTTCAGTTCCTCTTTGTATTCAGGTACTCGGATAATTTCAACCTGCCGGGTTGCCAACAGCTGAGCCATGTTCTGCTCCGTAAAGTACTGTTTTACGCTAGGCTCTGAATCAATCCACATTTCGGAGCAGTCCTGCATCATCTGGAGGGCAGAGTAGAGCTTCAGCCGTCCCTCGCTGTCACAGGCACTTGTCGTTACCTTATAATTCAAACTGTACATGATTATTTCTTCTTTGTTTTAGTTTGTTATTCCTTGGCCCTGTGCCGTGTTGCCGTTCTTACGCGGACTTCCGTTGATAAATAATGCTTTCATAATTTTTGTGGTTTTAGAATTATATCTTCTTCGTTTTCGTATATTTAACCTTCGGTTGAATATGCTCACGCTCGGCAGAATCCAAACGAGTTTGTTTCTGCTCTCGCTTACTCGCATATTTAATCTTTACAATCTCAAAAGAGTTTCGGGTCAGTTCCTTTAGCAGGTCATCAGGGGCAGTCAAGGGGGTGATGCCTATCCAATGCTTGGGCGATTCGTTATACGGATTGCCGATGCACTCGTACTGTGCCTTCAGGTCTTCGATGCGCTCTGGCTGGCATTTCAGCGAGATGACTGAGAAATCATTGCAGTCGAAGAATGAGAACATGTGGCCCATTACGTAGAACACCAATACTCCCTCTCCGTTCTTAAACTTCTGGAAAGGTAGCTTTTCTTCTATGTCATTGCCTAATGACAGGCAGTACTCGCGATAGTCTTCTATATTCATGATATTTATTTATTTCGATAACTATTGTATGATTGCCAGGCTTCACTTACATCTACAGGTTCAAAGTTTTCTTCAAAGAAGGATGCTTGAAAGTCCTCTTTAAAAGGTGACCAATTACCGCATATCTTTCCATCATAAGCTATTATAGGCTGGAAAATGCCACTATTGTTATGGGCGCGATGTCTGTGTTCTGGAGGCAGTACGATGTCACGACTTTTATAACTGATGAGGTATTCATCGTATGGAGGAATCAGGAGGAACTTGCCTTTACGAAATCCCCTTATGCGACACTCTTCGGTCAGATAATACTCCCTGCCTTTCCACCTCTCTATGTGAATGCTGTTGCCAAGGAGTGCAATGCCTCTCCGACAGTCGCTAATGTTTAGCCCCGACCACCATACAAAATCCTCCAGTGTAGCTGGTTGGCGACTCTGGAAGTACTTATGAGTAAAGTAAGCCAACGCCTCGTCTCTGTCCATCTTTGCGGATGACTTTATCTTATCTGATGTTAGCGCGTAGGTGGCTTTGAGCGGTAACAAATCTCCACTACAAAGGATGCCTGCCATTTCTGCCATGCGGATATGATAAGACAGGCGATGGTCGCCCATCTTCAAACCTTTTTCTGCCAACGCCAGAACGAAATCATCTTTTGTCACACTCCTTTTGCCTGCTGCTGTCCGAACGAGAATATCTCTGACACGCATCAGTTCTTCATCGGGTATGGTTATTCTATTGCTGCTCATCCATCCCTTCGTGACGGCAATTGCTTTTGGAGCAAATAGGTCTATCATAGACCAGTAATCTTCAGCAGATACCAACTGCCAAGTGCCTCTCATCAGGTGCAGACGGATAATCAGTCCCTCATCAAAAGCTTTCTTGAAAGCCTTGAATGAAGGTTTGCGCGTGCGCATTGCCACAGCCCAGCGCATCATACGA
>CADCDY010000202.1 GCA_902800245.1 uncultured Prevotellaceae bacterium | reverse complement strand
AGAGAAGGATACAGAAATCGGTAAACTCCAGAAGGAGTGCGAACTAGCCAATGCCCGAGCTGACAAGTCCGACGATATTGCCATCAAGATGACTCATCGGCTTACTAAGACAGAGGGGCAAATCAAAGAAATGATGGAAGTTCCTGAGATTGCAGGGATTTGGAACGGCATCCAGAAAAGCAAGAAAGCTTTCGTGCAGCAATTAGAGCAGTGGATAGCTGATGCCGTTACTGCCATTCTGGATTTTACTAAGGGCCATAAGTCCCTCTTCTCAGATGTAGATGAAAGGATGATAAGCCAGGGTATCATTGCCAAAGCTATCCAGAACAACCTCGATCCGTCCAACGACGAACAGCGTATGCAGGCCACTCATAACTTTTTGGATGATGTGTCTTGGAACGGAACGACTGACTACATGTATGATTTCACCAAGAAGCGAACTGAGCAACTATGCGAGGAAATGAATGTCTCTCAAGATCTGGTGAAGGGACTCCTTATCGCAGCTGGAGGACGAGCCGGATTCTGTGCAGGTGGTGGTGGAGGTTCTGATAATGCCCTCACCAATTGGGACGGTACTAAGAGACGTGGTATGGGAGTGTGAGTAATGTATAGTTCATAGGCATAGCAACCGTAATGATGGTTGCTATGCCTATGACTGTTTATTAGAAGCTTGGCTCCTGATCGCCGCGAAGGAAGGTTATCCATCCATCCTTGTCTTTGAAGTAAAATCCTTCGAATCGAAGCGTCGTTTCATCGGCGTAGTCGAAGGTGGCAATATTGGAGTAGGCCATGTGTCCACTATTTGCACCTTCATATTGGGTAGCGTTGCTCGCCGTCGATGGTGACGAGCTTGCGGGTTTGCCATTTGCGCATACCCGTCAGTGTGCCGTCGGCCTGAAAAGTGAGGCGCTCGAAGTAACGCTGCGTGTCGCTGATGTTCTCATATTGCCATGTGCCAACCATGAGCGGCCCGTACTGCTCATTCAGCTTCACCGTCTTTTCGTGTGCCTCTGGGTCAGCCCATTGAGGTTCGTCGCTGCTGCAAGAATTAAGAGATATTGCTATAAACAATATAGATAGAATGTTCTTTGCTCTCATTTCAAAATACTACATTGGGGAAAACGCTTTCTTATAGCAGCTTTCTCTGAATCGTTCATTTCTCCTTTTATCGTGAAACGATCTATTATCAGTTTGTCCATCCATTCTGGTAAAACCACTTTTCCGGTAAATACAAGCTCAAGCGTCTTGATATGACCCAGTTGAGACAGCATTTCCGGCACTTCCTGGATGCGAAGGTGTATGCCCCAGTCATTGTTATTCTTTTTGAGTTCCTTCAAGGTATCATCATCACTTTCTGCCACACGAACGAGCCATCCCAATTTGGGAATCAGCATATTGCTTGTCGTGTCAACCTTTGCTCCGACAAAACCTGCCCATAGTTCCATCGGTGTTTCACTGATGAGATTTCCGTTCGCCGGATCGACTACTCGATATTTGAAATTGACTCGAACATATTCTGAAGGCATTTCCTTGGTATGCTTTACCTTGTCAAGAGTCTGACCGCTCTCATCTGGAAAGAACTTCAGCAACCAGCCATCGAGTTCTGTAGGATTGTCAGGGCTACATGCTCCGCCTTTAAGCTCAGTGATGTTCTGCTTTTTGACTATACTTTTCCAAAAAGCCTGATTAGGATGTCCATTAGCTGCCTGAATAAATTCATTTAGTATTGGTTCCAGAGTGTTTACCCAGGATTCAAGGCCATACTGTTTCAGACACTTCGTCTTTTCGAGTACGCGTTGCCAGTCCTCAACTGTTCCTTGCAATGTGATGGTTGGAATGCCACAAGCGATGCGATAAACAATGTACTCAAAATAAGACTTTACACTTTCCATCAGTGTAATCTGTGATGCCACACGTTCGACAGAGCCTGTAGTCGTGAAGTCGGAGATAATATTCTTGGCAATGCCGTCTTTGGTGTATTTGTCTATCTGTGACGAGAAATCGTCAATCAGCGATGGCCAGTCAACATTTTCGGTTAACAAGTCTTTGTTCGTTAAAATAGCCAAGTCCATTTTCCCCTCGTGGTTTACCAATTTGGGACGCAGTTCTTCTGCGTGTGCATTCACGTATCGGGCAAAGCCCTGACTTATAACAAGCCAAACCATATCAGGTGAGAGCGTTACTGATTGGTGATTTGCATAGGCATCGACAACACATCTGTAAAAAGCATCCTTCCCCATGTGCCTAAGGTTATTTTCATCAGAAAAACTCGTAGCAATAATACGCTGTGCATCTTTTGGGATTTGTTCTTCAGACAGAATGTACTTGGCAATACTTTCTCCAGTATACAGACGCATAAATGGGTTGTCAAAAGGAGTAAGATTCTCATCTACGACGAAGGTAATACTCCCATCGGTTCGATTCGTAATTTTGTT
>CADCDY010000201.1 GCA_902800245.1 uncultured Prevotellaceae bacterium | reverse complement strand
GATGAGATAGTGTAGCCCGAAACTGTTCACCCAGTCGGTTTCATGGCCAGTTCCACTTATGGTGAATCCGTGAGCGAGGCCGACGTTCATGGCAAACTGGAGCCAGATAACCCAGCCGATGACACTGGCGACAAACGTCAGCAGGGCGGCCTCTCGCCATAGCATCCAGAACACGTTGCTTCGCTTGGCTCCGAAACTGCGCATGATGCCGATGTCCTCGGTGCGCTTCCGGATTTGCAGCCAGAAGGTGCCGAGAGTGCCAAGGACGACGTTCAGTAGTAACAAGGCGATAAATGTGCCCATGACGCTGAGGAGCATGCTGTCGGAGACATTGACCGACATCTGCTTTTGATATTCGGTGTAGGTGCGGGCGTTGGCGAGGCCGTATTCACCCGTCATCAGGTCCAACTGCCTTTCTGCCGAATTCTGCCGGATGACAAACTCATCCGCATCCTCGCCGGAACGCAGGCGGATGAGCATCTTCGGCGTGTTGCTCGAGAGGGCCGTCACTCGTGTTAGGACAGCGTAGGCATAGCGTTCGCGGGGCTTCAGACGGAAATCTTCAACCACGCCGAAGACCGTATAGCGGGCGACAATCTTGTCAGCAGGGCCGTGTTGCACGGCTTTCCCGTCGTAGTCAGTCTCCACGATGCGGCGACCCACGGCCTGATCAGTGCCGAAGAGTGCCAGGGCCATTGAGCGTGTTCCGCCGAAGGACTACCCTTGACGGGTGTCAGCCCCTGCGTCTCGAAGAATTGCTCACCAAGCAGGAAACTCATCGAGTTGGCACCACAGAAGCGCGTGGTATCGGCCTCGACGCGAAAGGTAGAAAGGCGGGACCAATAACCTTCACCCACGAAGTCTGTGGCCAGTCCGGCATACTGAACCTCAGGCAGTGAGCGGACTTTTTCGCGCAAGGCATAGAGATTGGCCAAAGAAGCCTCTCCAATAGAGTCGGGGACTTCGGATGACATGCCCACCTGACCTATGACGAGATGGTCGCGCTCGAAGTCACCGTCGGGACGGCAAAGGTGGGTGTCGTAATAGGATACAACGAAATAGTCGAGGAAGTAGAAACTGAGCACGGCGACGAGGGCTATCTCCACCACAATCCAAGCATTCTGACGACGATTGGCCCAAAAATTCTTTATTGTCTGGTTCATCTTTTCTGGTTTAGGGATTCGACGATAGGTTTACGCAGCGAGTGCCAAGCGGGGATAAGCGCAGCCATGAGGTTGAGCACGGCACAGCACGCGAAGGCCACGAGGAAGAGCGTCGGCGTGAAGAACATCTGGAAGTCGAGGCTCGGTTCATTACCCACATGGGAGAGATCAAGGAACATCTTATGGACCACCTCGGTGTTGCAAACTGCCGTGATGAAGAGCCACGACAACAGCCAGCCGACAATACCGCCGAGGAGGGTTAGTACGAGGTTCTCGTGGATGACTTCGTTGAGCAGCGTTCGCCGCTTGCCACCGAAAGCCTTGCGGATGCCCATTTCGGCGCGTCGGGCCTCCATGCGATTGCTCATCAGTCCACTCAGGTTGATGGCGGGCAGCAACAGGAACAGCAGCATCAGCAGCGCGGGCGGTGTCAGTTCCTTAGCCTTCATGGCAAGATCCTGGCCATCGCTGTGGTTGAAGAAGTTCAACGTTTTGAAGAAGTGCGTATCGGCATCTATCCGCCACTCACCCCAGTCCTTACCCAGCCGCGCATTCATCACGGCATTGTACTGTCGACGCAGCGGCTCTATCTCATCGAGGAAGTCCTGGCGGCTGTAGCCCTCGCATAGCAGCAGGCGCACGTTGAGCTGGCCGGAGTAACTGACTTGGTCGATACAATGGTCTGGATCTGAATAATCGCCGACTTTCATTGAATAGGGTACGTAGATGTCGGCTGTGGCATTCTCCATCAGCGAACTCACCGTTTTGACCACGCCGACAACGCGGAAAGAGTGCGAGCCGCTGCTGTCGTCGATACTCACATGCGTGGCTTCGCCGAGCAGCTCGGCCACCTTGTCAGTGATGACGCATACGCGCTCGCCCTGTCGGAACTCCTTCTCAGAGAAGGGGCGCCCGCTGAGGAAGTCGAGGTCGTATAAACGGAAAAAACTGGGGTCGGTACGCAGGGCATAAGCGGCTGTTTTATGCTGCTGTGCCTCGTCGCCGACAATCAGGAAGGCTTCCGTGACGCCCGTGGCGGACTCCACGCACTTCAGCTGTCGGAAACAAGAGTCGAGGGCGGCCGTGGAGTAGCGCATGTCGAAACTGCGGCCACTCTCGGCCAGCGACTTGGTGTAGAAGCCATACAGGGGATAGAGCGTGCGGCTTCGGTTCGACTCTGGCGGGATGTCCGCCAGTTTAATGTTCAGGAAGATGGCAATAACCATCGCCGAGGCGATGGCCACCGCCGTGCCCGCGACGTAGATGGCAGAGAAGAGCTTGTCCTCGCGGATGAGCGCAAAGGCATGTCGTATGATCTTAATCATCCGTGTAATTCGTATAATCTGTGGTCAAAATATATTCGTAAAATTCGCGTAATTCGTTGTTTCACATAATCTGTCGTCCGTCCGTCGAGGAACTTGATGATGCGGTCGGTCTGGGCGGCCTGCTGCTCGTTGTGGGTCACCATGACGATGGTGCGGCCGTCCTCGCGGTTCAGGCGGTGCAGCAGTTCCATGATTTCGGCACCCATCTTCGAGTCGAGGTTGCCGGTGGGCTCGTCGGCGAGAAGGATTTCGGGGTTGCCAATGATGGCGCGGGCGATGGCCACGCGCTGGCACTGTCCGCCGGAGAGTTGCGTGGGGCGGTGCTTCATGCGGTGGGAGAGGCCGACGCGCTCGATGACCTCCTTGGCCAGTCGGATGCGCTCGCCGCTGCGCACACCGCGGTAGATGAGCGGCAGCTGCACGTTGTCGAGGACGTTGAGCGTCGGGATGAGGTGGAACGACTGGAAGACGAAGCCCAGCGTCTTGTTGCGCAGTTCGGCGAGGCG
>CADCDY010000200.1 GCA_902800245.1 uncultured Prevotellaceae bacterium | reverse complement strand
CGCTGCCTTCCTCCGTCATCTGCAGAACGGTGGCAAAGTCCTCCTGCGAACTCTCTTTCACGCCGTTTATCACGTCAAAGCGCTTCGTGATATACACCGGCTGGCCACTGTTGCTGAAACACAGACCATTGCTGGCTGTGCGTATGCCATAGACCTGAGATGCTATCTGCATGGTCAGGTGCTCGTTGGCAGGTATCTGTTTGCGGGTGGAGAGACTCAGGTTGAAAGGTGCTGGCTTCAGGATATAGGTGGCTTGTTCGCCTTTATGAGTCAGACGGATTTTCCCATCATCAATGATGGCAGAGAATTTCTCCTGAGCACCTGAGATTGACATGTTGTTCATGTTCTCCATCGCCTGCTGCTGGTCGCGCTCGTTCTCGAAATCGATGTCAATAAACGGCGAAACCGCCACACCGTCAAACAAATCCTTGACGGCTTGGGGCGAATAGGTAGAAAAACCTGGCCGCAATGTCGATGGGCATACTTCTATCGTTTTCATTCTTCCGGTCTTTTAAGTACAAACTTCCCGATGGCATCCATGCCGCAAATCATCTCCAGCATACCGAAAAAGTCGTTCTCGTCGACTTTCTTCGCTCTGCACAATGCCCTGCGGTTAGCACCTTCTGGCAACATATTAGTGAACACGGGGAAGATGCGCTCCGAGCGATATACCTTCTGGCTCTTGGGCAAGTTGACAGACACAGGAGGGGTGTTGCCGTCGGCACGAAAAGCATCATCGTAGGTGAACTCATAGCTGCCCCTTGACAATTCAACGAGCTGCCCGGCATAGACATCACCGTAATACACATTCACTTTTCTCATGCTCTATGCTATTTAACGGTCTGTTTTACCTGCAACACCATTTCCATACCCACCACATCCAGAATCTTCTGTAGTGTCTGTAGCGACGGATTGCCCACGCCTCGCTCCAAATCCTTGACAGTAGAGATGCCTACTCCAGAATAATCCGAGAGGTCTTGTTGCGAGATTCCCAGCAATGCCCTGCGCTCCTTAATCACTGTTCCTATATCCATCAGCGTATGATTTATCGTACTTTTGGTGCAAAGATACGAAGAAATACTGATTCGGCAAACCAAAAGTATGATTTTTCGTACTTCCTTAATTCAATTTAACTATATTCATTTGTTATTATTGATATTGATACTCTTTGGCACCATCTTATTAATTCGTTGCAGAGCGAAAAAGAGCATGGGTATAGCGATGATGATTACAACTACATCGATAGTCGCATTTGGCGTGTACTCTTCTTTATAAGTACCTGTAAAGCATTCTTGAATGACACCATAGGCAAAAGCAGAAGTATTGTTGACAATGTGCGCTATGATACAGGGAAGAATGCTTCTCGTTCGCCAGAAGAGCCAGCCATAGATGACACCACCAATTGTCACTCCCAAGAACGTCATAGGTGACATGTGGATTGCACCGAAAATTATTGCTGACAGCAGAATGGCGAGCCAGGGTTGACAATGCATACGGAGCAGCCCACCGAGAAGTACGCCTCGGAAAGTTATTTCCTCGGCAATCGGAGCCAGCAAGCAGATATTCAGCACATTTGGAAAAGTTATCTGCGTGTCATCGTTTAGTGCTTCGGCCCATTCTTCGGGGAACAGGTTGTGATAAGCAGGAAAGTCGACAATGCTCCACTCAATGCTGATGTCGGCTACCACTACCAAAAGCAGTAGACCTATGAACCTCCATACTCTTTCTTGCTTGATGAGACCATGCGACAGGTTGACATAACGTCTGCCCAGGAAAACGGCGATGATAAGCAGATAGCCTACTAATATCAGCCATTCAAATACGTCTGGGTTTGCGTAAAACTCCACCACATTATCCCTTAACGTTTCCATTGTGGCAGAGTCGGTTACCAAAAGCACTATCACTCCGGCAAAGGGCAGATAATAAAGCACAATACTAAGCGCAAACTGCCAAAAAGTGTTCCATATTTCGCTTCTTACGTTAGACATAAAATGAATGGAGCATGAATGTTATTTCAATTTCTCTTTTAGTCT
>CADCDY010000199.1 GCA_902800245.1 uncultured Prevotellaceae bacterium | reverse complement strand
CCATTATATAATATAAAGTAACGCTTATATAATACAAAAGTGATTTTCTATTATGATTGATAAGAAATACATAGACAAGGTTCTTGACGAGGTTGATCTAACTGAAGTGGCAGAAGACTATGGTATCACCCTGAAGCTTAAAGGACACCGCGCTTGGGCATGTTGCCCCTTCCACAATGAGAACACGGCTTCGTTTTGCATCGATACGGTCAAGAACCTCTGGTATTGTTACGGCTGTAACAAAGGTGGTAACGTCATCAACTTCGTTATGGAGATGGACGGCCTTACTTTCCCCTTGGCTGTGAAAAAGCTTCTGAAAGAGAAACTAGGTCATGACCTTACGGATGAAGAAATGAAGTCAACACCCGAAGAAGAGGAAAAGCATAAGAAACGAGAGTCCATGCGTATCATCAACGACAGGCTGGCCACTTTCTTTGTAGAACAGCTTCAGAAAGATACGGATGATGCGAGAATGGCCAAAGCCTATATGGTTGGGCGCTGGAATGAGAAGTATTGCCAGGAACAACAAATCGGCTTTGCGCCTAAAGACTGGCATGCAGTTGTCGATTATGCAATGAGGACAGGACTGAGCCTTGATTTGTTGCAAGAAATGGGTATTCTGAGAGTCAGTGAGAAAACCAACAAGTTGTATTGCGTCTATAGGAACCGCATCATGATTCCCATAAGAGACAGATACAATCATATCGAAGGTTTCACAGCAAGGGCATTGGATGAAGATGCTGATTGTAAATACCTCAACTCAGCGGATAGTGAACTGTACCACAAGTCTCATTCCATCTTCGGTATCGAGAGTGCTATACGCTCAGCAAAGAAGCAGGGCAAACTATTCTTGGTTGAAGGGGCTCCTGATGTCATGAAACTACAGTCGCTCGACATGTCCAATACGATTGCCTCCCTTGGTGGTTCATGGACAGACAACCAGTTCCAGAAACTGAAAGACTACCGCTTGCAGAATTGCACCCTCTGTTTTATTCCTGATTCAGATATTCCCAAGGAAGGAGAAGAACTCTGTGCCGGGTTTTGTAACGTTATCCGTAACGGAGCCCTTGCTATGCAGCAGGATTTTACTGTCAGTGTCAGGGAGATTCCCAACGACCTCAGTGTAGAACAGCCGAAGAAGATTGATCCCGATGAGTTTTTCAGCGACAAGACCGACCTCAACAAATTGGAAGAAAGGGAGTTCTTGATATGGGCATTTGAGAAGAAGTTCGACAAGAACGGAACTACAGAGGAAAAGCAGAAGGTCATCAATGAAACGTGCAATCTACTCCTGTGTATAAAGGATGAAGCCGTTTTGGAGCGATACATCACGAAACTGGCCAAGATAGACGGCAACAAGACCATCTGGCGACAGGCTTACAATTCCGCAAAGAAGCGCCAGCAGGAACGTATCTCTGAGAAGAATAAGGAAGGTGGCATTGACATGCTCCGGTCTTTCGGTTTTACCGTTCAGCATGGATGCTATTATGGCTTCAACAAAAACGGCGACGAAGTACAATGGTCAAACTTCACATTGAAGCCGCTGTTTCATATTAAAGACGACATCCGACCTGTTCGATTATTTGAAATCGCAAACGATGTAACAGGGAACAATAGGGAAATAATAGAGTTGGATATGGACGCAATGACCTCGGCAAGGGCATTCCGTAAAAAGCTATTGGGTATCGGCAACTATACTTGGCTGGCAGGTGAGGATGCTCTGATACAACTACAACGGTATCTCGCCAGAGTTACAGAGACGGCTGTGGAAGTGAAACAACTTGGCTGGCAATCGCAGGGTTTCTTCTGCTTCTGTAATGGTGCGCTGGAAGAAGGCATCTGGAAACCGGTGGACGAACTGCACGACTATTTTGCCAAGATTATCGATGTATTCGGGGATAATGCAAAAGTTGGGATCGGCTTCTACATCGCTACGCTCTTTCGTGATATAGTCATGGACAAGACAGCATGTCTGCCTCTATTGAATATCTTCGGCCCGAAAGGTTCTGGTAAGACTGAACTGGCAGAAACGTTGATGTCGTTCTTCATGACTGGCAACGAGCCGCTGAATATTGAGACGGCAACTGTTCCAGCCTTGGCTGATGCTGTAGCCAGCGTGAGTAACATGCTTGTCCATGTTGATGAATACAAAAATGGTATCGACATAAAAAAGGTAGAGTTGATGAAGGACGCATGGGCAGGAATCGGACGCTATAGGATGAACATGGACAAGGACAAGAAGCGCGAACAGTCGCACGTAGATTCCTGCATAATATTGACAGGACAGGAAATTCCTACGGCAGACATCGCTTTGTTCTCCCGTCTTATATTCCTGACCTATGAGAAACAGCATCACACACTGGAAGAACGCGATAAGTTCTCCGACTTGATGCAATTTCATTGCCGACTTCGACAAAGCATGGCAGAAGGCAAGAATTGACTTACATTCCCGTACTGCTGCATACAAAATCAATGATCGCATCGAAAAGAACTGGCTCTTTTCACTTTCGGCATTCCTGACAATTGAAACAGAGATAGATTGCCCATTCTGTTACGAAGAACTTCTGGGCATCTGTGCCAAAGGAGCCATCCGCCAGAATGAACTGATTTCAAGAACAGATGAAGTTGCAGGCTTTTGGGACATCATCAGTAGTGCCCAACAGAAAGGAAGTTTTGTCAACGGTCAGGACTATGTTATCAAAACAAAGACGACAATTAAAACCTATGAGGCAAAAAACACTATAGACTTCAGTGCGCCGAAGGAAATTCTTATGATACGCAAAAATAGCATGCTGACCACCTATCGCCAGTTAGGTCGCCAGATTGATGAGCGAATGTTGCCTTCTGAGTCAATCCTTCACTACCTCCAAAACTCGCCTGAGTATTTTGGCATTTCGTTCTCGCCAGAGCGTTTCAAGCAGTTCAATGCCAATGGTCAGCCCATTCAGGAGTATGTTGAGAAAGAGAACAAGTACAAAACCGTTTATCAGCAAGACCGCCCACTCTGTTTTGATTATCAGATGATTCGTGAAAAGAAACTAATGCAGAAGAGGAAGCACTTCCGTTCTGACGCAGAAAAGCGGTGTAGCATATGTCGCATTTTGTGCATTGCTGATTATCAAGCAGATAGATAGCAAAATAATAGTAACAAATGTGTAGTGTCATGTAGCACAGATTGAGCAAGTTTACTTGTTTTGTAGCAGGATGTAGCAGAAACAAAAGGTATAATATATAAAAAGGAAAGTCAACAACTCTGTAAATCAAAGGATTATGCTAATGTTTCTATTTGCTACATCTTGCTACACATTATTTGTTATACTCAACATGAAAAACGGAAAAGGCTATCCTAATATCGTTAAATTCTGTATCGTTTTTACTTTATCTCGCTCAAATTCACTACCTTTGCAACCAAATTCGGTGAAGTGTGGAACAGAAATTCGGGAAAAATAGCATTGACATCAAGGCGCTGCGCGAGTTTTGCGAGCGCGAGGGCAAGATGGTGGAGTACCGCAAGGGCGAACAGC
>CADCDY010000198.1 GCA_902800245.1 uncultured Prevotellaceae bacterium | reverse complement strand
TGGTGAGAAGAAGCAGATTATGCACGACATCCCTGAGCATACTGAGGGTGTGAAGTTCATCTTCTCTCTGTTGACAGATCCTGAGATTGGTGTCATCAAGAGTCTCGACGAGATCGATGCCGTAGGTCACCGTATGGTGCATGGCGGCGAGAAGTTCAACAAGTCGGTTATCCTGACTGACGAAGTGCTGAAAGAGTTCGAGAAGTGCTCTGACCTCGCTCCGCTGCACAACCCTGCTAACTTGAAAGGTGTGAACGCTGTGAAGGAACTGATGCCTGGTCTGCCTCAGGTGGGCGTGTTCGATACCGCCTTCCACCAGACCATGCCTCCCAAGGCCTTTATGTACGCCATTCCTTACGAGCTGTATGAGAAGTACGGCATCCGTCGCTATGGTTTCCACGGCACCTCTCACCGCTATGTCAGTGCCCGTGCCTGTGAGTTCCTCGGCATTCCTGCTGAGGGTACCAAGATGGTCACCTGTCACGTGGGTAATGGTGGTTCTATCGCTGCCGTTGTCGATGGCAAGTGCATCGATACCTCTATGGGTCTCACTCCGCTGGAAGGTCTCGTCATGGGTACTCGTGCCGGTGATATCGACGGTGGCGCTGTGACGTTCATCGAGAAGAAGCTCGGCCTGGACGCTGACGGCATGTCGAACCTGCTCAATAAGAAGAGCGGTGTGGCTGGTCTTACTGGTGGTTCCAGCGATATGCGCGACGTAGAGAATGCTGCTAAGAACGGCGACGAGCGTGCCAAGCTGGCTGTCGTCTTCACCGCTGGCGTTGGCGAAAACCAGACATCTATGCGTTCAGAGGTCTGCAAGAATATGGAATTCCTGGGCATCAAGTTCGACGAGTCGAAGAACAATGTCCGCGGCGAGGAAGCTATCATCTCTGCTGACGACTCTCGCGTAAAGGTCGTTGTCATTCCTACTGACGAGGAGTTGATGATTGCCACTGATACGATGAATCTGCTCTAAAACGCTTTATAGCGCATGTTCGTGGACCCCTTTGACCGCACGGCCAGAGGGGTCATTCATTCCCTTAAAGGCTGCATCCCACTCCAAAGCAATGGCAGTAGAACAAGCCACGCTGGCCTCCGACGGCACGCTCTTGGCGGCGCTGTCGCTGGGGAAGTGCTCGGCGAAGATGGAGCGATAGTAGTATTCCTCTTTGTTCTTTGGCGGGTTGATGGGGAAGCGCTCGGCAGCATGGGCCATCTGCTCGTCGCTGACAGCCTCTGAGGTCATCTGCTTGAGGGTGTCAATCCAACTGTAGCCTACGCCATCACTGAACTGCTCCTTCTGTCGCCAGGCGACTTCTTTGGGAAGCATATCGGCAAAGGCCTCACGGACAATCTTTTTTTCCATCGTCGTGCCTGGACACATCTTTGCCTCAGGATTGGTGCGCATTGCAACATCCAAGAATTCCTTGTCAAGGAAAGGCACACGACCTTCAACACCCCAAGCGCTCAGACTCTTGTTGGCACGCAGACAGTCGTACATATAGAGTTTGCCAAGTTTTCGCACGGTTTCATCGTGAAAATCCTTGGCTGTTGGCGCCTTGTGAAAGTAGAGGTAACCACCGAATATCTCGTCGGCACCCTCACCGCTGAGCACCATCTTGATACCCATCGATTTGATGACACGCGCCAGCAAATACATCGGCGTAGAGGCGCGGACGGTAGTGACGTCGTAGGTTTCGATGAAATAGATGACATCGCGGATGGCATCAAGTCCTTCCTGAATGGTATAGTTGATTTCATGGTGAACGGTGCCGATATGATCGGCCACGAGTTTGGCCTTTGCCAAATCGGGCGCACCCTTCAGACCCACGGCAAACGAGTGCAGACGGGGCCAGTAAGCCTTCGTCTTCGAGTCATCTTCGATACGCATCTCGGAGTATTTCTCAGCAATGGCGGAAATGACGCTGGAATCCAATCCACCACTCAAAAGCACACCGTATGGCACATCAGACATCAGCTGCCGCTTTACGGCATTCTCCAGTGCATCATGGATGGCCTCAACGCTCGCAGGATTATCCTTCACGGCATCATACTGCATCCAGTCGCGACGATAGTACCACTTCTGACCTGGGTCGACACTCCAATAGTAATGACCAGGCAGGAATGGCTCATAGCGCTCACACTGGCCTTCGAGGGCTTTCAACTCAGAGGCGACATACACCGTGTCGTCGCTGTCGTATCCTATATAAAGAGGTATCACGCCAATGGGGTCGCGGGCAATGAGGAACTCGTTGCGCTCTTCGTCGTAGAGCACAAAGGCAAAGATACCGCTCAGGTCTTCCAGAAAATTGATGCCCTTCTCGCGATACAACGCCAGTATCACCTCGCAGTCCGAGCCCGTCTGAAACTCATACTGACCTGCATACAAGCGACGAATCTCCTGATGGTTGTATATCTCGCCGTTCACTGCCAATACCTGCTTCTTGTCTGGCGAAAACAATGGCTGTCCGCCACTCTCTGGGTCGACAATCGACAGTCGCTCATGGGCGAGAATGGAACTTCCACCACAATATATTCCACTCCAGTCAGGTCCGCGGTGACGGATTTTCTGACTCATCTTCAATGCCTTATCGCGCAACGCATGCGTCTGCTCCTTTACATTCAATATTGCTACTATTCCACACATAATCTTACCTTTTGTTCATTTTTTTGTGCAAAGGTATAACAAAAAGTCAGATATTTCACAAAAACACTAACTCTTTGTGTGTTAAACGTGATAACAAACAGCATTCTGTAAAGTAAAAAGGATTATTCAGTGCCACCTTGCTTAACTTTTGACCAAAATTTGTAGCATGTTGTTACAAAATGTCATCATGCCATTGGCATCAAGATAGAGTTGCAAAATTAGCAAAACAGCTATAAAATTTACAAAAACATTTTCAAAATTTACAAAAATGCTTTCAAAAATAACAAAATACGGTTGCAAGACCAAATACGTTTTTCATCATGCTCTATGGTGGAGCAACGATGATGGCTGTGCTGGCGGCATTGTATCTCTGGCTGAGAAGTGGCAACGCACTGAACAGCGAGACGGAATCCCCCAAAGCTCTTCGTCGCTGGGCGGCAGCATTTCTGGCCGCGATAGCCGCGAGCCATGTGTGGTGGTCGCTGCTCGGCACGATATGGCTGACGGACGACCGTCTCATTCGCAACATCGTTGCCATCACGCTCGACCGCATCTCCTTCGTACCGCTGATGATGTGCGTTCTGCTACGTATGTTACAAGACCGTCGCCGCCCGTTGTGGCCCGTAGCCGTAGCGATGATTCCTTTCGTCGTGGTCGCCGTGGTGGCTATCGTCACACACTACGACAGCTTCGAGTGGTTCGTTGAAGGCTATAGTCTGCTGCTCGGCCTCTCCTTTATTATATATTATGTACACGCGATAAGGAGGTACGGCCGTTGGCTACACGATAATTTTGCTGACCTGGAACACAAGGAACTATGGCAGAGTCTGTTGCTGTTGGCCTGCATCCTGTTGGTTTATGTGGTTTATACCACTAACGAGGGTGCCCTCGCCGTTGAGTATCTTGCCCAGGTGCTGACGCTGGTCATCATCGGCTTCGTGGTGTGGCGCGTGGAGTCATTGCAAATATTATTG
>CADCDY010000197.1 GCA_902800245.1 uncultured Prevotellaceae bacterium | reverse complement strand
GCCACAGGAACGTATCTAACGGGCGTAACGGAAATACACAGCGAAGGTTCACGGTTCGGACGGCCAAGCTATAGGCTTGCACCAAGAAGAAGGTAGTTAATTCCCTTCTCAAGACACCACAAGGAAATGTTCAAGAAATCGATGTTGTTCACAAATTCGTGAACAAGCTCGAAAGTTTGAACAAGTGGTTACACTTGCAATCGTTATAGTTAAACAGTTCTAAAAAACCACCGTTTTATATAAAAACAGATAAGATATTTGTTTGGTTATGAAATTATGCCTATCTTTGTCTAACAACTCATATATTTATCAAGTTATAATAAACCCTCATATAAACAAGTAATTAGATGATTATTGGTTATGCACGTGTTTCAACGGAACAACAAAGTCTGAATCGGCAAATTGACAGGCTTCAAGAAGCTCACTGTGAGAGAATCTTCTCGGATAAGGTGAGCGGTACCAAAAAAGATCGCCCAGAGTTTACGATGATGATGAACACGATACGCGAAGGCGACATCATCATTGTCTGCGAGCTTTCGCGTCTTAGTCGTAAAGTCAAGGATATTTTTGCCATTGTCGACAAGATACACGAATTGGGCGCGGACATTAAATCTTTGAAAGAAGAATGGCTCGATACAACGACTCCTACAGGTAAATTGCTCTTTACGTTTATAGCAGGCATTAGCCAATTTGAGCGTGACATGATTCATGAAAGGACAATGGAGGGGTTGAATGCTGCTCGTAAACGTGGACGCTTGGGAGGTCGCCCAAAAATTCCAAAAGATGATGTCGAGGCAGCTTTGAAGATGTATGACAGCAAGAGCTTTACACTGGCAGAAATAGAAATGCGTACAGGTGTAAAGCGTCCGACTCTTTATCTGTATTTGAATAGGAGAAAAAATGGAGAACTTTGATGCTTGAAAACTCTCATTTTTGAGGAATGGTATTTACAATAAAAACGCTTATATTACTACGGTAACTCGAAAAAAAAAGTGGGTTACCGAAGTAATATAACGCAATTTTGGCCAAATTGGTGAATAAAATAGCGTCAAATGGGTGAATGAAAGTCGTCCAACTGTCGCATCAAAAAACAGCCAACTGTCGCATCAAAATAAGTCCAACTGTTGTGTCAAAAATCGGCCAACTGTCACATTAAAATTTGTTTAAAACGACTGATTATGGAAAATTTTTCGTAACTTTGCACCCAAAATAGTGTAAGATTATGAAATACAAGAAAAGAATAGCAGACCAGATACTTGCTGATAAACTAGAATCATCAGGTGCCGTTCTTATAGAAGGGCCTAAGTATTGCGGAAAGACAACACTGGCCAAGCAACAGGCAGGGAGCGTCTTGTCAATGGCAGATCCTGACACTTTAGCTCAGAATCTTGCTCTTGCTCGGACGAACATTTCGAGACTTCTTGTTGGAAAGACACCAAGATTAATAGATGAGTGGCAAATTGCACCTCAGTTTTGGGATGCAATTCGAAATGAGGTGGATAATCGTGATGATGATGGACAATTCATGCTTACAGGTTCTGCTGTCCCTCCGAAACCCAAAAAGGATGAAAATGGAAATCTTATAGAGGAAGAACAAATACACCATACAGGAACTGGTAGAATCTCCCGACTAAAACTTCGTACTATGACATTATGGGAGTCAGAGGATTCGACAGGAATGGTTAGTTTGGGTGAGTTGTTTAAGAATTCAGATTATGTCGATGGGGAGAGTCATATAGATTTGGAACGTTTAGCTTATCTGACATGTCGGGGGGGGTGGCCGAAAGCTGTATTGAGAAAAAGTGAGAAAGCTGCGTTGGCACAAGCATTTGACTATTTCGATTCGGTGGTAAGCACCGATATTAAGAGAGTTGATGACGTGGAAAGAGATGAGGAAATGGCCAAACGTATTATGCGTTCTTATGCCCGTAACCAAGCTAGTCAGGCAACAGCGGGAACCATATTGGCTGATATAAAGAACAACGGTGATGAACTTTTATCTGATAGCACCGTGTATAGCTATATTAAGGCATTGAAGGAGATCTTCGTTATAGAAGACTCCGTTGCATGGAACCCAAATTTGAGGAGTAAGACAGCTATTAGAACCTCAGACACCCGTTATTTCACTGACCCGTCTATTGCCACTGCTGCTTTGGGCTTAGGACCGAATGATTTGATTAATGATTTGAACACTTTTGGACTTATTTTTGAAACTCTTGCTGTGAGGGATTTGCGTGTCTATGCGGAATCGCTTAATGGAAAGGTTTACCACTATAGAGACAAAAACAATCTGGAATGTGATGCAGTCGTTCATCTT
>CADCDY010000196.1 GCA_902800245.1 uncultured Prevotellaceae bacterium | reverse complement strand
GCAGGCCTACGCCAACAGCCGTTTCCTCTACTACATCAACGAAATCCGCTCTGCCGTCCTCGTGATGCACGGTGCTGACGCCCACTCACGCTACTTTGGCGAGGCTGCTTATCACTATATGGTGGATGGCAAAGCCGATGGTTATATGTTTGTTGGCGAGCCAAATCCCAACCCAGAGAACAAGCAACTGCTCATCATACCAGATGCCTCTCACTGCGACCTCTACGATGGCGGCTACGAGGAAAAGGCAGGTCAGGGTCAGCCCAAGAACATGATTCCGTGGGATAAGCTGGCAGAGTTTTTCACCAAGAATTTGAAGTAATATGAGAAGACACTACTGTCCGGTTAAATTTCACCAAAGCGAAAGTTGGCGGTCATTATCCTGATTTTGATTAATAATTGGTTTGTCAAAAAGTTCATTCAGCGGAGTCCTCTCAAAGAGAACCTGGTCGATGACATTATTACATCAATCAAGGTGTGCATCTTGAATGCACCTTTGTCATCTTTGTTGGTTTAGGTTTAAGTTTAGATGTTCTTATATATATAATAAGGTATAGTAAACCAAAATCAAAAGATTGAAGGTTTAATCTTTAAGTTTAGAAGTGCATGTATTTATACATGAGTAAACGTAAACCTAAACTTGTTTGACATGAGCTTCCTGAATCTGTATTTCTCTTTTTACTGAGGAAGAAGCTATCATCTTTGCTCCCTCCCCTCTCGTTCATCTATTCTTTGACTGATAAATCAGTCTTCGACGAAAAGAAAATTATTACATCTGCCGTTCTTGCTTCCGTGAGTCGATGAAATTAGTTTGCAAAGATTACCATATGGTAAAATTACAAAGAAATCCGCAATCTGGTTATACCCAAATTACGGATTCGTTTATTCTTTCTTAATGATACCAACGTATTTTGTCGTCTGATTAATTAATCAGTTGGATTGAATTGTGAGAACCATTTCACCTGGTCTTCATACGACATATATAACCATTGCTGTCATCAATGCGATTAAACTAAATATTACCTTTTTCATTGTTGTCTCTGTATTTTATCCTAATTGATATTCACCCGTGCGGATAGCAGCGATGACACCACCATCAATGAGTAAGTCGGTGCCTGTGATGAAACGGGCATGCTCGCCAAGCAGGAAGGCTGCTGCATCGGCAATCTCGTCGCTGGTGCCTGTGCGCTGGGCGGCAGAGGCATCAATCATGCGCTGGTAACCATCACCATTGGCATTGAACTCGTCGTAGGCCAGAGGGGTTACGATAACTCCTGGAAAGATGGTATTGATACGGGCACGACGCTTGCGCCATGAGGTGGCAGCAGCACGCTGAGCCTGCAAATGGTTCATACGCTTGGCAATCATGTAGGCAAAGCCTGAGTTCTGCATGGCCACCTCCTGAACGAACTTCACGTCCTTCAGCTGAGCGGTCGGAGTGTTCACCAGTTGCAGTTCGATGTCGTTGGGGATGGGATACATATAGGCGGCCTGACTGGAGATGATGAGTCCTGCACCACCCTCGGCCATTACCTCTCCGAAGGCGTCTACGGCATAGCCAGTGCCCAGCATATCGAGGTTAACGATGTGTTCAGGATTGGCCTGATTGGGCGATGCACCTGCTGTATCAATGAAGTACATCACGGGCCCCAGTTCTGCTGCCTTCCTTGCGAATGCCTCCACGCTTTCCTTCTTCAAGGCGTTCACCTGGATGGTCTCCACATCGTAGCCACAGCGGCGGAAATCGTCACCGACACGGTCCAATGCCTTCTCGCTGATGTCGCCCAACAGAATCTTCTTACCGGCACCAATACGGCGCACAATGGCTGTTCCCATACTACCGGCACCCAAGAGTGCCACTACTGCTTTCTCTTCATTTCTGTCGAAAATCATATTATATCCTCCTGTTGTTTATATGTTCTTAATGAATTTTGCAGGATTGCCACCTACGATAGAATTAGGTGTTACATCCTTGGTAACAACCGCACCGGCGGCCACAACGGCATTCTCGCCAATAGTAACACCTGGTAAGATGATTGCTCCAACACCAATCCAAGCGTTACGTCCGATGTGGACGGGTTTGCAGCGCAGCACCATGCGGTTCGCAAAGTCGTGGTTATCTGTAACAATGCGTACATTAGGGCCAATCATCACGCCGTCGTCGATGGTAATGCCGCCAGCAGCCATGCAGGTCAGCGAGTGATTCACGAACACGCCTTTGCCAATCTTCATCTGAAGAGTTGCTCCTCTAACGGACGAATCTGCTCAGGCTGTGGAGCCGTTGTATTGATTTTAAAACAAATGTTGGCGCAGTCGGTCATGTGCTTGATGGCCTTCGCATACTCGGGTGTTGCCATATCGACATCAGCCCCTGATCTTAATTGCTCGAAAATATCCATTTTAGTTGTACGTTTTAAATTCTGATGCAAAGGTACAACGAAAAAGGCAATCCGTCTTTACACGAATTGCCTCATAACTTTCACATTTTACAGAAGGTTACTTATTTCGGTAATCGCTCGGTGTTTTCCCCAGTGTTTTCTTTACATAGCGCGAGAAGTGGGATACGTTTTCGAAGTGCATCAAGTCTGACACCTCGGTCAGTGTCTTCGTCGTGTCATTCAACAGCGACACCAGTTCGAATGAAGCATAGAACTGTATCCATTGTGAGGCTGGCAGTCCCGTAATGGTGCGACTTACCTGAGACAAATACTTTGGTGTGATACAAAGTAAATCAGCATAATATGCCACCTCACGTTCTGTCCCGGCATATTGCTGCGCCAATGCAAGGAGAACACTCAATGCTCTGAATCGTGTTCGACATCTGCCAGATGGCGAGGTCGCCTTGCAGGGAAGTGCATGAGTTCTTACCATCAGAGAACGTCATCTGTCCCTGCCGCACAAGGATGTGCACATGATACCTGCCCACGAACTCTGTCACCTGCCGTCCATCACGCTGGCTGTTTAGTGTGTCGCTTTGAGGTATTGCAAATCACCATACCAATAAGAAGCTGTACAGCCACCGTCAATCAGAAAGTCGGCACCGCTGATGAAACGTCCTCGGGAGGACATCAGGAACTCAGCCATATCACCCACTTCGTCGGGTGTTCCGGCACGGCGGGCGGGCATGCCCTCAATCATCTTCAGGTAACCATCCTTGCGTGGGCCATGTAATTCATCGTTGGCCAATGGCGTGATGATGATGCCTGGAGAAATAGAGTTAATTGTAGCCCCACGACGGCCCCAGCGGGTGGCCTCGTACATCACCCGGAGCACATTGCAACGCTTCGAGTATTGATAGGCTTTTAGGGTATCATCGATTTCCTTCAAGAACGGCAGTTCTAGCAATTCTTCTACAGATGTTGTGGCTAAAGCCTCGTTCTGTTCCTGCGATAAGGCTGGCAGACGATGACCGCTTTGTGATGAAAGAATCACACCTGAACCACCCTCGACAATCACCTTGCCAAACTCTTCCAATAGAACACTTGTTCCGTAGAGGTCAACGCGAAGGATCTCAGCTACGGGAGCCTGTGAAGGTGACACACCAGCGGCATTCACCAAGTTAGTCACTTCACCTTTGTTGGTGGCAAACTCCACCAACTTCAGGATGTCCCCTTTTGAACCAAGGTCGCATTGGATAGTTGAGCACTCAAATCCTGCATCTTCCAATATCCTTGCTGCTCGCTGAGCATTCTCTATGGAGTAGTCTGCCAGCACAATGTGCTTACCAGCCGACACACGACGGATAATAGCCTGTCCGATACTGCCAG
>CADCDY010000195.1 GCA_902800245.1 uncultured Prevotellaceae bacterium | reverse complement strand
CTGTGGCCATCATATTAAGACCGCTTAGGAACTGGTCGGCGTTGTGAACCTGTTCGCGGGGAATAGCCTTGCGAATGACTGACTTGGGCAGCGTGGCGTCAACGTTGATGACGATGATGCTGTTACCCTCTTTGTCCTTTAGTCGCGACATGGTTTTCTCACCGTCGGGCAACTGTGGCATTTCGCGGAAGAAATAGCCGTTAGAAAGGAATTTGGGAATCACTGTGTCAGTGCACTCTTCTTGCGCCTGCCCCGCCATTGCGACGAGGGCAAGCAGGCTGGTGATAATGGTTTGCTTGTTCATACTTTATTTCTGTGCTTTTTCTATTTCATTCTTAATTGTGTCTGGGCCAGGAAAACCGATGCTCTTGTAGGTCTGTTCGCCCTTGGCGTTGTAGATGGCGTAAGTGGGGATGCCTTCTGACTCGTACTTTTGGAGGATGTAACCGTATTGCTCATTTGTCAGGTAGTAGTGGTCACCATCAATATCCTTAATCATTTCCTGCCAAGTGGACAGAGGCGAAGAGGGCGAGGTGATATAGACAAACTGGACGTTCTGTCCCTTCATCTGCTCCTTCATGGGTACCATAGCTTTGTGTCCGGCACGACAGGGACCACACCATGTGGCCCAGATGTCGATAAGTACTGCTTTGCCCTTATACTTGTCGAGGATGGTCTGAAGGATGTCCTCAGGGGTCACATCGTCGTACTTCTTATAGAACACGTTCTCCAGACTTGCCAATTGCAGGGCTACACGCTGCTGTTTGGCTCGATAATCAAGGATGACAGCCTTGCAATCTTCAAAAGGCAAGTTTTTGATGTCTTCTTCTTCAATATTTTCACTCTCAAGAAGCAATGGTATTGCTCGAAGAATCGAGTTGTAAGCATTCTTTTCTTGTGCTTTCTTGTCATAGACATCCAGAACGACTTGCCAGAATGCTGAGCTGCATGGAGAACCATGTTCGTTCAGGAATTTCCAATTGTAGGCAATTTCGTCCGCTGAAAGAGGAAGCATGTCTATGCACTTCTTGTAGTTTTCTTCGTAATTCTCATTGGTCATATAGACGGTGCCGTCTTCATCTACCTTGTATTGGCAGTATGTGTTTGCAAACTGGCGTGTCCATTCGATGTAGTCTGCCTCTGCCATCATGCAGAGCAAATCTTTGGTAGCAGTGGTGTATTTCGTTTTCATGAAAGCAGCAATGCGCTTGTCGAAAATGTCTGTCAGGCACATCAGGCGTTCTTCCTTCGTTTGGCATTCCCTGACTTTCAGGAATACAGTCGTGTCGTCCCCGTAATCCTCATCATATGCAGCCGCCAAGTCCCTATTGGTTTTGGCAAGATAGCCTTTGAAAGCCACGAACGGTTTCTTGTCAGACGTAATCTTCATTAGAATATCAGTCTCTTGCCCTGGGGCAATGATGATGTTGCTATAGGCCAAACCTTGAACACCGACAGTTACCTCGCGAACCAGCCACAAGGGAATCTCAACCTTCAGGGTGCCATCGTCAGCAAATGGGAAGAACTTGGAGAAAGACTCCGTAGAGCCTAATGGCTTGAAGCCACCCACATAGAATTCCAGTTTCATACCAGGTTTATAGCCCAACATCTTTACATTGATCGTTGCTACACCTTTATTTATCTTAGCAACGGGCAAAGTTTCGTCTTTGGTGTACTTTACATTCTTCCATTCATCAGGCAATACCAACTTCTGCTTAGTCTTGCCGTCGCAGATATTCCAGAACCGGAAGGCTCCGTCAACATCACCTTCTGAGAAGTCCATCTCTTTGGTGTCGAGTGGCACGGGCTTAAAGTGAAGAGCCAAGTTGGCTTTTCCACTTTCAGGCATCCAGAAGAGTGAGTCGAGTTGCAGGTCTGACTCCTGCTCGTTGGTCTTTTTCCCATCCGTGATGGCGTACTTCTTGCCATCGGGTGTGCGCAGGAATGATTCTTTGGCGAATTTAATCCAATAGTGGGGGATGAATTGAGCATGGAAGTGCAGTACCGTTTCCGTTTGTTTCAGCTCCACCTTGGTAACCTTAAACTCAGCACTACTCTCGCCCATAAAGGCTGAAGGTTTCTCCCATACGACTTGTTTCTGTGCCAGCCCCGTCATAGCAATGAGGGCGAGCATCATTGTGATAATAGTTTTCTTATTCATGCTCTAATAAAATTTGATTCCGAGGATGTAGTAATGAGGGCTTTGTTTGATAATGTCGGAGATGCTACCGCAACAGCGGGTTACCTTATCCTCCGCATCATACCAGAATGAAGAATAATACACAAGTGGAATGAATGTTTCCTTTTCTAATGGCGATGTGGGTTCGAAAGGATCCGACCTGTATGAGTAAATATACTTATTTTCACTCTCCCAATAGATTTGCTTGAGTTTCAACAAG
>CADCDY010000194.1 GCA_902800245.1 uncultured Prevotellaceae bacterium | reverse complement strand
AAGCAGGAAAGAACTGTTGCCTCTCTCGCCTCCAATGACGGGTTGTGGCCAGGGGTGCTCGAACTCCAGACGGCTTTCGGGCTCCATGAAGGAAACCTCAGTAACGGAATCGTTGAGCACACGGATGTCCTTGACGCGCAGGATGGCGATGGCCCAGCGTTGGTGAAGCACCATTTCCAGATTCTTGGTCTGGAGAACGTTCTGGGGTGGAGTTGGGATGGTAATGGTGCGATTGGCAGGATTAAAATCAATCATGCGCTCCATGCCTCCTTTCGGAAGACCGTCGTCATGTCTTTTCTTCGGAAGGCTGTCGCCTTGTTCTTTTAACGGCCACAACTGGGTGTGACGTTGTCGGGCATCGCCACAGATGATGCTCTTGAGCGTGCCGCTACCGCGGATGACGAGCGGCGACTCCTTCGTGCCGCTATCCTCGGGACGCAGAAACAACGGCTCATTCATATAGTAACGGCCTTCCTGGAGGGTGATAGTGATGCCACCCTTGCAGCGAGGGTCGTTGGTGCGGCGCCACTCACGGGCTTGTCGCAAGGCGTCATGGATGCTTTCGCCTTCACGCACGACTATTTCGCCGCCAAAAGCATAGCCGGTCATCAATACAAAGATGATGGTTAGCAGATGTTTTATCATATCACCTTTTTATATATAGACGCGCGCGATGGCGTTTTGTCATCATCTTACACCAGCATGAGTTCGCTCATTACCATATTGCTGACAAAAAGACCGCGACGAGTAAGGCGGAGGTAGTTATCAACGATTTTGAGCAGGCCGTCATCAATAAACCGCTGCGCCTCGGTGAGACAGTACTGACGGTGACGCTCGTCCAACTCGTTGAGATTAAGGCCGTCGTGGGTTCGGAGGGCGGTGGCGATGCGGTCGTTGTATTTGGTGTCGGTGTCAAGCTCTTCACACTCACTGGGAAGTTCGCCACGCTCAATGGCAGCAATGTAGGCGCGGATGTCAGCTATATTCCAACTCCGGCAATGTCCGTCATACGAGTGTGCAGCGGCACCGAGGCCGATGTATGGCGTGTCATTCCAATAGCTGGAATTATGCCGCGAACGGAAACCCTTACGCGCGAAATTGCTGATTTCATAGTGCTCATAGCCTGCCGTCGTCAGACAATCGATAAGCAGTTCGTACATCGCGCGTTCCGTCTCCTCGTCGGCAGCCTCAATACCCAGCCTATAGAGAGCCGTCCCCTCCTCTATCATCAGACAATATGCGGAGATATGTTCCACTTCAAGAGCCAAGGCGGCGTCAATATCGCGGTGAAAGTCGTCGAGCGTCTCGCCAGGAAAACCGTACATCAAATCGATACTGATATTACGGACACCAGCTTCTCGCAATATACGTACCGCATCATACACTTGAGATGATGAATGGCGACGACGGAGGAAACGTAGTCGCTCATCATTGAAGGTCTGTGCACCCATCGACACGCGATTCACACCGAGTTGCGACAAAGTCGCGACATACTCTGGAGTGACGTCGTCGGGGTTCATTTCAATCGTTACCTCCATCGCACGAGGGTCATACACCTTATTAATATATAAAAAGAGTTGGTGTAACTGTCCGGGGGTGAGTTGACTGGGGGTCCCTCCTCCGAGATAGATGGTCTCGATGGGGGCAGCAACCTCCCTCATCGTCATTTCTTTGCACACCGCATCAACATACTTCTGACGCAACTCCAAACCGGTCGTGGAGTAGAAGCCGCAATAGATGCATCGGCTCGCGCAAAACGGAATATGTATATAAATTCCAGACATATTGACTGCAAAAGTACTAATTTTGCTTAATATTTGAAACTATTTCTTGGATAATTCGCAAAATATGTATACCTTAGCGACGTTTTTTGAAAATAAACACCTAAAATATTAGTAAATATGAAAGTTTATCAAACTAACGAAATCAAAAACATTGCCTTGATTGGCAGTGCGGGTAGCGGCAAGACTACTCTTGCCGAAAGTATGGTCTACGAAGCTGGCATCATCAAGCGCCGCGGTACCGTAGAGGGTAAGAACACCATGAGCGACTACTTCCCTGTTGAACAGGAATATGGCTACTCGGTGTTCTCAACTGTTTTTCATGTGGAGTGGAACAACAAGAAACTGAACATCATCGACTGCCCGGGTTCTGACGACTTCGTAGGTGGTTCTATCACCGCCATGAACGTCACCGACCAGGCTGTCATCCTTATCAATGGACAATATGGTCCCGAGGTGGGTACGATGAATGCTTTCCGCAACACAGAGAAGCTGAAGAAGCCCGTTATCTTCCTGGTAAACCAGCTGGATCGCGCTATGGTCCTAACTGCGTTCCTGTTCAGTATCCTATCCAGACGGGCGCTGGCTTCAACAGCGTCATCGACGTGCTGCTGATGAAGAAGTACTCTTGGAAACCCGAGGGTGGTGCCCCCATCATCGAGGATATTCCTGCCGACCAGTTGGAGAAGGCCAAGGAGTGGAAGGCTGCTCTCGTGGAGGCTGCTGCCGCTGGTGACGACACGCTGATGGAGAAGTTCTTCGAGAGCGAGGATCTCAGCGAGGACGAAATGCGTGAGGGTATCCGCAAGGGCTTGGTAACGCGTTCTATCTTCCCCGTCTTCTGCGTCTGCGCAGGTCGTGACATGGGTGTTCGCCGTCTGATGGAGTTCCTCGGCAACGTTGTTCCATTCGTCAGCGAGATGCCTGTCATCAAGAACGCTGCCGGCAAGGAGGTTCCTGCTGATGCCAATGGTCCTGAGTCACTCTATTTCTTCAAGACTGGTGTTGAGCCCCATATCGGTGAGGTTCAGTACTTCAAGGTGATGAGTGGTGTTGTGAAGAGCGGCGACGACTTGACTAATGCTGATCGTGGCTCTAAGGAGCGCATGGGTACACTCTATGCTTGCGCTGGTGCTAACCGTATTCAGGTTGATGAGCTGCGCGCTGGTGATATCGGCTGTACCGTTAAGCTGAAGGACGTGAAGACCGGTAACACCTTGAATGGTAAGGACACCGACAACAAGTTCGACTTCATCAAGTATCCTAACTCTAAGTTCTCTCGTGCCATCAAGGCCGTCAACGAGGCTGAGACCGAGAAGATGATGGCTGCCCTGCAGAAGATGCGTCAGGAAGACCCCACATGGGTTGTTGAGCAGTCTAAGGAATTGCGCCAGATCATCGTTCATGGTCAGGGTGAGTTCCACCTGCGTACCTTGAAGTGGCGTATGGAGAACAACGAGAAGATTCAGGTTGAATATCAGGAGCCGAAGATTCCTTATCGTGAGACTATTACGAAGATGGCTCGTGCCGACTATCGTCACAAGAAGCAGTCTGGTGGTGCCGGTCAGTTCGGTGAGGTTCACCTGATTGTCGAGCCTTACACCGACGGAATGCCTGATCCTACCTCGTTCACCATCAACGGCCAAGAGTTCAAGATGAACATCAAGTCGAAGGAAGAGAAGGATTTGGAATGGGGCGGCAAACTCGTCTTCATCAACTCCGTTGTCGGTGGTGCCATCGATATGCGCTTCATGCCCGCTATCCTGAAGGGTATCATGGAGCGTATGGAGCAGGGCCCGTTGACAGGTTCTTATGCCCGTGACGTTCGCGTGATTGTTTACGATGGTAAGATGCACCCAGTTGACTCTAACGAGTTGTCGTTCATGCTCGCTGCACGTAACGCTTTCTCGGCTGCCTTCAAGGAGGCAGGTCCTAAGGTGCTCGAGCCTATCTACGACCTCGAGGTGTTGGTTCCCGGCGACTATATGGGTGATGTGATGAGCGACCTGCAGGGACGCCGCGCCATCATCATGGGTATGGATAGCGAGGCTGGCTATCAGAAGCTCTCTGCTAAGATTCCTTTGAAGGAGCTCGCTTCTTACTCGATTGCCCTGTCGTCTTTGACTGGTGGTCGTGCATCGTTCACCACACAGTTCTCAAGCTACGAACTCGTGCCGAACGACATCCAGCAGACTCTCATCAAGGAGCACGAAGCCGAGATGAAGGAAGAGGATTGATTCCATCTCATATAAAGAAAAGGATTGGCCACAACGGTCAATCCTTTTTTTAAACCAAAAGAGGATTGCTTGCGCGATCCCTTTTAAACCAAAAGAGGATTGCTTGCGCGATCCTCTCTTTTCTTTGAGCCTCTTGTCGGATTCGAACCAACGACCCCGAGATTACAAATCACGTGCTCTGGCCAACGGGTGGGCAGCTATCTGCATCGCGCCGCTACAACCAAGTACCCTTGCTATGTTCCCATCCTGGGGGATTCCGAGGGAGCTGGCCGTACAGGACTGCCCGTGTTTGCTCGAAAGCGGCTGCAAAGGTAATACTTTTTTTGTAAAACAGCAAATATTTTTTGGAAAATTTGGCAATTAGCCTAAATTGTAGTAATTTTGCACCCAAATATGACACCAGAGGAATATAAACAGCTAAAGGCTTTTGCACGGCAGGACGGCGCACTACTCTCTCTATTGTGGATTGGAGCGTTGATTTGCTACATTCAAGGGATGACCAGCCCCATCATGGGGACGCTGGCACTCATGCTCATTATTGCATCGCCCTTCTTTGCCGCAAGCAGACTGCGCCACTTCCGCGACTACGCCCGCGAAGGAGTCATCAGTTTCCGTCGAGGCTTTGCCTATTTCGTCCTGATATTTTTCTACGCCGGGCTGTTACTTGCTGCTGCCCTGTATGTCTACTTTGCATTTATCGACAAAGGCTACCTGCTCATGAAGCTGACCGAGATGATGAGCTCCGAGGAAGGCAAGCAGGCCATGCAGGCTGCAGGAATGGCCGAACAAATGCGCGAAGGGTTAAAGCAACTCAGCGAGATGCGTCCTATTGACTATGCATTGAACATGCTGTCTTTCAACATCATCACAGGCATTTTCCTTGGATTGCCCATTGCAGCTCTGATGCAGCGTCAAGTGGCAAATGTCAAGAATCAGTAAATTGTAAATTGTCAAATAGTAAATAAACAATATGGATATATCAGTAGTAATACCCTTATATAACGAGGAAGAGTCGCTGCCCGAGCTCTACGACTGGATAGAGCGCGTGATGTCGGCGAACAACTTCTCGTTCGAGGTTATCTTCGTCAACGACGGCTCCACCGACCATCGGTAAATCGCCCGCACTCTATTGTGGTTTCAAGGAAGCTCAGGGCGACGTGGTTATCACGATGGATGCCGACCTGCAGGACTCGCCCGACGAAATTCCAGAGCTCTACAAGATGATTATGGAGGAAAAGTACGACCTTGTAAGCGGCTATAAGCAGAACCGCAGTCAGGGCGACCCGTTGTCGAAAACCATTCCCACAAAACTTTTCAACGCCACCACCCGTAAGGTGAGCGGCATCAAGAACCTGCACGACTTCAACTGCGGTCTGAAAGCTTACCGCAAGGAAGTGGTAAAGAATATCGAGGTGTTTGGCGAGATGCACCGCTTCATTCCCTATCTGGCAAAGAATGCCGGTTTCGACAAGATTGGCGAAAAACCCGTACACCACCAGAAGCGCCAGTACGGCAAGTCGAAGTTCATGGGCTGGAACCGCTTCGTCAACGGTTATCTCGACCTGATGACGCTATGGTTCCTTGGCACGTTTGGCAAGAAGCCTATGCACGTATTCGGATTCCTGGGCACCATCGTGTTCATCATCGGTTTCTTTGCAGCCCTCTTCCTGGGCATCGAGAAGGCTTGGGCCCTCTATCAAGGCGTCCCCATGCGACTCATCACCGACTCGCCTTACTTCTACATTGCCCTCACGATGATGATGATTGGTACGCAACTATTCCTTGCCGGATTCCTGGGCGACCTCATCAGCCGCAATAGTGCCGGACGTAACGAATATCAAATAGAAGACACCCTCAGATGCGGAAACTAATCGTCATCCTAACCGTCATTGCCTTGGCAGCCTGCACGACCATCGACTGCCCGGTTCAGAATCTGGTGTACACGCAGTACGCCTTTAAAAAGGCTGACGGCAGCGCCGACACGCTGAACACCGACACGCTTTGGATTATGACGAAACGCGTTGACGGTACCGACACGCTGTTGCTGAACGGTCTTTGCGGAACTGAGGCTTTCGACTTCGCCCTGCAAATCAGCTATACGCAGCCCGAGGATGTCTTCGTTACACTCCTGACCGACACCGCAGGCAACTACTACGTCGACACCATCCGCATCAAGAAGGAAAACTATCCTCACTTCGAGTCTGTCGACTGTCAGGCCGCTTATTTCCATAAGCTCACCGAGGCCAGCGTAACGCATAATGCTTTCGACTCTATCTCCATCCATCATTCAACTGTTAACTATGACATATCGAACTACCATTTCTACCTCTATCTCAAGAAGGATCGCGATTAGTCTGTTTATGCTGGCTATGGCGCTAACGTCACAGGCGCAGTTGAAGATGTTCCGCATGGAGAAAGACTCCATCCCCTTCTTCCGAGGCTTTTCCGTGTCGTTCGACCTCGTAGGTCCCGCCATGCTCATGCTTAGCGATCATGGAGAGTACGAAGCCGCCCTGCGCATCAATCTGCACGACCAGTGGTTTCCCATTTTCGAGGCAGGTATCGGTAGGGCTAACCACGATAAAGACGAAGTAACGGAGATTACCTACAAGACCACTGCGCCCTACTTCCGTATTGGTATGGACTGGAACGTTCTGAAGAACAAACATCAGTCCAACCGCATATACGCCGGTTTCCGCTATGCCTTCACCAGCTACAAGGTCGACATCATTCGCGAGAATCTGCCAGACCCCGTATGGGGGTCACAGACGGGCTTCGGCGTCAAGGACATGGGCTGCAACATGCACTGGGCGGAAGTCGTCTTCGGCATCGACGCTAAAGTCTTCGGTCCCCTGCATCTGGGCTGGAGCGTGCGCTACAAACGGCGACTTTTCCACAACAGCGGTGACTTGGGCACGACGTGGTACGTTCCGGGCTTCGGCACCAACGACACCGACAACCTGACTGCAAACTTTAATGTCATCATTGATATTTGATGATAATTGACAATTGAAAATTGATAATTGAAAATGGCTAAAGACCGAAAGAAACGCCTTCTATGGCAAATACCATTCCTGACGCTGCTCATTGTCGGCACCATCATCATCATCCGCCAACAGCAGAACATGCCCTATCAGAAGTGTTCGGGCGCTATCTTCGGCACCATCTATAACATCACCTACCAATACGACGAAGACCTCCAGCAGGAGCTGGTTGCCGAGATGAACAAGGTGGACGAGGCACTCTCCATGTTCAACGAAAACAGCGTCATCTCGCACGTTAACAAAGGCGAGCATTATATCCCCAAGACGGAAACCGGAAAGATGTTCCTCGAAGTCTATCAAATGGCCATGAAGATTTCTGCCGAGACCGATGGCGCCTTCGACATCACCGTCGCACC
>CADCDY010000193.1 GCA_902800245.1 uncultured Prevotellaceae bacterium | reverse complement strand
ACGTCCGCGTGACCTGCATCAAGAGCACCACAGACCCCTCGCTGAACAACACGAAGGTGTTTTCCGCCAATAACTACGCCTACATCATGCCACCCATCACCGAGAACCAGATTGAGGTGAAGATTTGGCCGCAGGGCCAGGGTGAGGAGACGGCGAAGGCCTACACCTTCAACAGCCACAGCTACGGTTCGGCATCCGTGCGTTCGGTGATGCTCGACAAGAGCCGCATCGTCGATGGCGACTATACCCTGCAGCTGATTCGCTACAACAGCGACACGCAGGTGAGCGACACGGCCTACATTAAGAACATGGTGGTGGACAAACTCTACACCTTCTACGACTACGACGGCGGCGACCTGGTGGAAGCCTACCTGATGGCCAACGGCTTCAAGCGCATCAAGCTCGACCACGAATGGTGGGCCAGGGACGCTGTGACCCATGTGAGTGACAACACTGTGTCAGTGTCAACGGGTGCGAGTATGCCTTATAACAAGCACAAGCATCTGGAAGCGCCGAACCCTACCTATTTGGATTCGCGACTCTTCTCATATCACGACACACTGTGGGTGCATCTCTTCTGTGATAACGAGCCTTATTACGATACGGAAGACCTGACGATGCACGCCGTGCGCTCCGACACAATCAACACACCGATTGGCGAGGAACTGCTCAAGTGGGGCAAGGATCCCATGACGGGCCGTCTGTATGTGCTCACTGAAGGCGAGCCCGCCACCATAGAGTGCTACCGCGACGGCTTCCTGCCGAAGCTCTGCTTGTATCCCGGCTCATACAACCATGCGACGGGCATCATCGACAGCGACAGGGAGGAGGTGGACATCTTCCTGGAGAGCATCCCCGAACCCGTCACTTCGCCCAGGGTGACTTCATCGATACTCTCGACGCTGACGCCCACGCTCGACCTTCGCGGCGACTTCTACGTGAGCAGCATACAATCTTCGGACATCCTGCCCGTTCAGACCACCGAGATGGTTTACTACGACGAGTTTGCCTCCCACAAGGACACGATGAAACTGGCCGACGACAAGATGTATTATCGCTTCGCCCGGATGGAGGTGGCCATCGTCGCACCCAAAACCTATGAAACCTCCGCTGCCATCACGCTCATGAAGGTGAAGAACGCCGCAGAGGAGAATGCCATACTCAATGATAACCTCCCCGGCGACACGAGGCCTATCACCAGCCCACTCTTCGACTACAAATACTGGATCACGAGGTTTAATCTGAACGGATATCTCGACATCAACACCTCAGGCCGTCCCGCTGTTGCCTTTGCCGGCGACTCGGTACGCGTTCTGCCCATCCTCTACAACAAGTATCTCGACCTGGAAAAGATGAAGGCTGACGCCCTCGCTAACGCTGCGGAGCGCCTCCAGGGAGACGAAGCGCAAAAGGCGGCAGAAGACTGGACGAAAGAAATGGCGCCAGCCGCCTATCCTCAGTTGACCTTCAACGTTCCCATGAAGAAGCCGTTCTACGCCCGCATCGGTCTCGAACTCGATTTCTTCAAGACCAAGATGCTTCAGACGACGCTGACCCTCGGCGTCGGCACCGAAGAAAAGTACGACTTAATCGAAACAAGGAGCAGATGCTGGCCTAACGAGATGGAATCGAGCAAGTTGCAGTTGAAAAAGGCCGATGAATACGATTTCGAGAATCAAGACTTATCGGCCGACCTGGTGTTTCTGCAGAGAGGGTCTGCTAGAGATGAGATATCGAGACCTGTGGGCGACCTGCAGTATAGTGCCTATGCGGAGTTATATAGTAAGTTCTCCCTTCCGCTGTCGTTGGAGGGCAACGACTGGAAGCGGTGGTTCCGCGGCATGAAGTACGTCGATGAGGTCGGCTTGCGTGCAGAGGCTACGGCGAGTGCTAACTTCACCCTCGATTTCAGAGAATTGCTCCAAACCCTCAGCAAAATAAAGGGCATGCCCGATATTGTCAAGAAATTTAACTTTTGGGCGAATCTACCGAAGGTGAAAGATCTCGTCGACTTTTACGTTCCGAGGGTGCAAACCCACGCAGCCGTGAATGTCAGTGTTAACACGGGGCTCTATTCTTTCCAAAACACGCTGAATCTCCCCGACCCGCTGAAGAACCACGCCTTGGCCTTCAAGTTCTTCGGCCAGGCAAGCATCAACGGCTCCACCGGGACCGAAGTACCATATATCGTGGCGGTGCCGGTTGTTATTCCTTATCCCACCCTGATTCCAGTATTTGGCGACGTTGGTTTCGAACTGAAGGCGGGTGCCGGCGCTGGCTTCAAGTATGCCCTAGGCTCCCGATTGGATTTCCAGAACGAATTCTCGGGCAGTGCCTGGAACTGGTTTGCCAACGCAAGTGCCAAATACTGGGTGAAGCTTTTCTTCTGGAAAGTACACCAAAAGACTTATGGTTGGGAAGGTGGCAATGAGCATCTCCTCACGCCGACAGACTTCTCGAACCCCTTCCACAAGAATTTTGCCTACTACCT
>CADCDY010000192.1 GCA_902800245.1 uncultured Prevotellaceae bacterium | reverse complement strand
GAAGCCTATCTGGCCTTTGCGAACCTTCGTGCGTTGACTCTCCTTCAACTTGCCCACTTCCTCACCATCAAGGTAATAGGTGCCACTAGTGGGATTGTCAAGTAAGCCTAATATATTCAACAAGGTCGATTTGCCACAGCCCGAAGGCCCCATGATGGCCAAAAACTCACCTTTCTTTACTTCGAGCGATACACCGCCCAATGCTATTCTGTTTTGATACTTTCTACGGGATTTGTTCTTACTGCTTTTATAATTTGGATGCTAACCGAGAGTACGGCTACCAATAAGGCAAACGCACAGGTGGCTGCGAAGATCCAGGGCGAGAGCGTGATGCGGTAACTGAAGTTGGTGAGCCAGTCGCGCATGATGTACCACGAGAGAGGAACGGCGATGACGAACGACAGCAGCAGCGGCGAACAGAAAATGCGCAGCATCAGTACCATCACCTCGCCCGATGTTGAACCCATAATCTTGCGGATGCCAATCTCCTTCTGGCGCTGACGGATGAAGAAAAGCGACATACCCACGTAGCCCATCACGGAGATGATGACGGCAATAATGGTGAAGAGCGTGATAATCTTCAGCGTGTTCTGCTGGTCTTCAAAGGTATTGGCGATACTTTCTTCCATACCGAATGCGGCCCATTCCATAGCAACCTCAGGGACACCCGCGTCTTTCAGCATCTGGATGAAGGCTGTCTTGGCCTGCTTGTCGCCGTTGGTCTTGACGAGAAAATTAGAATACTCCTTCGTATCAGACAGACGGATGATGAAGGGCCTGATATCCTGCAGCACGTTGATGATGTGGAAGTCGCTGATGACACCCTCAATGGGGTCTTTGTCGCCGTCGCCCCAGTCCAGTTCACGGTCTTTCTCCGTGTAGCCCGTCTGGCGCAGGGCCTCCTCCGTCAGGTAGTAGCCACCGCCATGCAGACCGTAGTCCTGGCGGATTTTCAGTCCAAGGAGTTCGAAGGCCGTCTTGTCCAGTTCCGTCACCATCAGCATGAGATACTGCCCGTCGTCGCGCTTGATGCCTTTAGCGCTGGTGTTATATTGTGTGAACGACGTACCCTGCAAAGTGCCGATACGCTCCACGAAGGGCATTTTTTCCAGTTGGCTCCTCACCGCCTGCTCCTTTCCTTCTGGCGGATAGACATAATAGAGGTTCTCTGTGTTGAAGCCAAGCGGGGCGTGAATGAGGTGGTTCAGCTGCAGCCAGATGACGAGGGCGGCGGTGAGCATCATGACGGTGATGACATTCTGCAAGACGATGAAGAGCTTACCCAACAGCATCTTCGAGCGGAAGCGAAAGTTGCCCTTCACAATGTCGATGGGCTGGTAGCGGGAGAGCTGATATGAAGGCAAAATGCCCGAGATGATACCCACCAACAGAGTGAAACCCGTGCAGACACTCACCGTGCCAATGCTGATGTCGTTGAGCAGGGCTATCTTGCCCTTGAACAGGGCGACAGCGTCATCCTGGAAGCAGAGGGCCAAGCCGAAGCCGAGGAGGAAGGCAACGCCTATCATCAGCGTCGACTCGGCTATAAGTTTCAGCGAGATTTCCGCCTGACTGCTACCGAAAAGCCGCCTGGTAGCCATCTCCTTGGCGCGAAAGCCCGTATTCGCCACGGTCAGGTTGATGTAGTTGCTAACGGCAAAGAAGAGGATGGCCAGCACGGCAGCCAGCAGGATGTAGAGCCGCGTCTTGTCACCCTTCTGCAGTCCTGTGCCTTCGTTCTGCAAGGCAAACAGAACGTCGGTAAGTGGTGTCAGGCTCACCTTGTAGTCGCCCCATCCGGCAGGGTGGGCCTTCTTCAGATGGGCATTGATGATGTCTTTCTTATGCTCAAGGGTCATGCCGGGTCGCAGCATGAGAAACACCTTGTTGGCACCTGTCGGTCCGTAGGCGAAGACGTTGCCCTTGAGATCATAGCCCAACACCTGCGGAAAGCGCTCTATGTTGACGATGATTTGCGTCTCGTTGGGCAAGACGGTACGGTCCAGGTCTTCCACGACGGCGCTGACACGATAGAGCAGCGTACTGTCGGAGGGGTCATCATGGCCAATGCTCACATGGCGGTCGCCCACTATCTGCAGCGATTCGCCAATAGGATTCTTATCGCCAAAGAGTCGCTTGGCCAGCCGTTTGGTGATGACACATTTGTCTGGCGAATCGAGTGCCGTCCGTCTGTCGCCCTCCAACAGCTCGAAGTCGAAGAAGCGGAAGAACACCGGGTCGGTCAGCATGATGATGCCGTTCTCGTTTTCACCGTCCTTCACCTCCTGCTGTCCGTATTTTATCTTTCCGCTTTGGCTCATCACGCAGCAGGCCTCTTCCACCTCTGGACACAGATTCTTAATGTCCTTAGCCTCCTGCGGCCACATAAAGAAAAAACTCTCGTTGCCCATCAGGTAGATGCGGTCGGCATTCTTATGCCACGAATCGATGCTATACTGCCGCCACGTATAGTCACCCATCAGGATGATGAACATCAGCGACACCACCAGACCCGCTATATTAATAAAGGTATAGGCCTTGTTACGCGATAGGAATTTGAAATAACTCTTCATGTTTCTACTCGTTCTTGATACTATTAATGGGATTCTCATTGGCTGTGCGCCAACTCTGGATAATGACGGTGGTGAGGGTAATGACGCCAACTGTCAGAAGGGCCAGGGGGAAGAGCCACCAGTAGATGGGCGTGCGCTCGGCA
>CADCDY010000191.1 GCA_902800245.1 uncultured Prevotellaceae bacterium | reverse complement strand
TTGTAGCAAACGCAAAATTACAAATCTTTGGGGACTTGCCGAAAGGTTTGTCCCCTTTTCTGTCGACTCAGCTCAATTTTTTATCGGACACCAATAATATTTTTTATTATGAAATCAGAACAGCTTGATGTTAGGATGTTATCATCATATTTTCATTATACAGGTTTGAATCATCCAATATACATTGATAGTACAAATGTTTTTATGAAGAACAATCCACATATCCCATCTAAAGACAAATATCATACATTCCTTCTTGACGAAGATAACAATGTGATACTTGTTGGTAATCCACTCTATAATTCTAGAATCGGTAATATGTTAGAAAAAACAATAGAGGGAAAAATGAGAAGAGTATGTTTCCACAAACAGGGCTAAGTAATACTATATCCAAGAAAATAATCTTGTTTTAATTTATGTGTTTTTGATATTCATATTCTATTGTCTTAAAGATTATACGGGCAGTAATAAGTTAAGTTTGAGTTTAAACATTTTGATGAAAAATTCATCCCTATAAAATGCATGTGAAAAATGTATTTAGTAGCGTAGAGCTCATTAACAATGTACGATCTACGCCACTAAATATAAATGCACAAATCATATATAAATAATCATTGCCCGCTCCCTGCGTCTCGTCACCCTGTCGCATATCCAACGGCGGAACTCGGAGGCAAGCCCGGTATGGACGTGGTAGGAGATGGCGATGATGCACTCAAGGTTGTAAAGTTCGTCTTTGTAGCCGCTTTCCAGGAGGTCGTACTTGCTGATTAAATCGAGGTTGACGGCCAGTTGCCTACGCATCCTGTTGATGATGCCGCGCACCTTCATGATGGTTACGCCGAGCAGACTGGCTATCTCGCCCGCAGTCATCCATACGTCGTAGCCCGTCAACTCTAATCTTTCTTGCTCAAACACGACGAGGTCTCTCTTCATCATAGCCTTACCCTCCACCTTATTTATATTATCATGCCGATGTTGGGCGAGAACTGCTGGATCTTTGCCAGTTTCGTGGCCAGCGTATCAATCTCGCAGCCCAGTTTCTCTTGGGTGATTTTTGCGTACACCTGTGTGCTTTCGATGCACTTGTGGCCCAACACGGAGCCGACAACCTCCAAGGGCATCCCGTTCGACAGGCAGACAACCGTTGCCATCGTGTGACGGGCCATGTGCCAGGTCAGATGCTTGGTGATGCCGCACAACTTGGCGATGAATCTGATGCGCTCGCAGCAGCGGTCATGTTCCGGGACATCGAAGACATGCCCGTCCGTGCATAGACCCTTGTACTTCTTAAGGATTGCCAACGGGATAGGCAGCAGTTTCACGTTCTCGGCCACGCCCGTCTTCTGGCGGTGTGTGTGAATCCACAAACTGCCATCAGCCGGATTCTTCACAATGTTCTCGTTCTTCAGGTTCTTCAAGTCGGCATGAGCCAGACCTGTGAAGCAGCAGAAGATAAAGAGGTCACGAATGTATGCACGTCGCGGCGTGAGCCTCGGATTGTTCATCAGGGCGTTCAACTCTTCCTTGGTCAGAAATCCCTTCTCGGTTTCCTCCTTCTGGATGTGGTACTCGCTGAACGGATAACGTGCCACCCAACCGTTCTCGTGCGCACGGTGCATCAGCATCATGACGGCGTTATTGTAGAGGATGCAGGTGTTATGCTTCACCTTTCTTTCCGTCTTCAGAAAGACCTCGAAGTCCGAGATAAACGACGGCTGGATCTCCTTCAGGGCTATGTCCGACACGTTGTAATGGTGGCGCAGGAAATCTCCGACGTGCTTATAGACGGTCTTGTATTTTGTCAGCGAAGCTTCTGAACGCAGACCGCCCTCATACATGCGCTGATACTCGGCATTCCACTGGGCAAACATCGTCATCAACGTGTGCTGACGATACTCCAGACCGAGGAAGGCATTCTTCACCTTCTCTGCCGTTACGAAGTTGTCGCGGTCAACAATCTCCTTGTAATACTTGTCGATACGGGCCTTGATCTTATCAAGTTCCATGTTGACATTGCGGGCCATGACGCTTTTGCCAGTGGCACGACCGCCTTTGGTTTCCCAGAGGTCAGGCTTGCAGTCCACCTTGCAACTGAACTGGCACTGTGTTCCATCCACTGTGATGCGCCCCATTACGGGGTACGTTCCATCCTTCTTTAACTTCTCCCTTTTGAGGTAGAAAATGATACTGTAGGTACTCTTCATTTTTACACTAATTTTACGTTTAACTTTCAGTTTGCAAAATTAGTCAATGCTGAGCATCCGATTTCTACGCAAATCTATTCAAATTTCGGCAACTCGTACCAAAGTCGGTTCATTTTCTCAAACTCATTGAATATCAACCGTTTCAGTGTCTGAAAGTAACCTATTCTCCTCGATTTTCACAATTTCAGAAACAAGTTACGAATTAGATACTTAAATCTTTCCTTCATACCGTACTCAAGTTGCAGTCCACTGTTCTCATCATTCCGCAGTTTCCATCCCAATCCCCTGATTTGCAACGATTTTTCCGCTTTTCTCCTCTTTTGTTATCCGATGGCTGGTTTTTTACGAAATAATGGCAGGTTATTTGCGCTAAATGGCAGGTTATGGTATGGCGAGGGTGGAGGTGGTGGAGGAGTTTTCTTAGGGTTTGAAAAAAAAATCCCTAAAT
>CADCDY010000190.1 GCA_902800245.1 uncultured Prevotellaceae bacterium | reverse complement strand
AACAGTAGATTTCTGTCGATTTAATTCCACCATTACGCCTGAGCCCTGAACTCCTGCGGGGTCTGGCCGGTCTGCTTTTTGAACAGGCGGGAGAAGTACTGGGGGTACTCGAAGCCGAGGGCGTAGGCTATCTGGCTGACGGTGTCGGTGGTCGTGGTGAGGCGGTGGCGGGCCTGAGCGATGAGGTGCTGCTGGATGAGCTGCTGCGGACTATTGCCCGTCTGGGCTTTTACGAGGTCGCCGAAGTAGTTGGCCGAGAGGTTCAGCGCGTCTGCGAAGTAGCTCACGGTGGGCACTCCCTGACGTGCGGCTAGGCCTCGGGCAAAATAGTCGTCGAGCAGGACGGTGAAGCGCTGCATGAGCTGGCTGTCGACGGGTTCGCGGGTGATGAATTGGCGGTCGTAGAAGCGCACGCAGTAGTTCAGAATCAGGGCGACGTTCTGCGCCATCAGCTGGCGGGTGTGGCGGTCGATGCCGCGTTCCAACTCTGTCTCGATGTTGCCGAGGATGTCGTGCAGTTGCTGGCGCTCACGCTCCGATACGTGCAGGGCCTCGTTGACTGAATAGCCGAAGAAGGTGTAGGGCGACATCGATAATCCCTGCATCAGTGCCGGCGAGAAGATGAGCATCACGCCCTGGTAGCTCTGTTCGAGCGTGCCCAGCTCAACGTCGTGGTCGGGGGCGAAGAAGAGCAGCGTGCCGTTGTCGTAGTCGTACTCGTTGCGCCCGTAGCGCACGGTGCCGCAGCGTGCATCCTTGTAAACCACGCAGTAGAAGCCAAACGTATAGCGGGTGTTGCCAAACGAGCTGCAATCAGCAAGGTCGTCGAGATGGATGACCTCAATGAGCGGATGGCGGACATCGTCACGTCCGAGGGCATGCATGAATGCCGACACGGTGGGGAAATGGATTTGTCTTATCTTCATGGCGCAAAGATACAAATTTTTTCGCAGATAATGACTATCATCCTACATTTTCTATCTTCACGGTGTCCAACTCTTGCTGATAAATCACGCCACGCTCCTTCGAGAAGAAATCAATTGTCAGGGCGGCGAGGGCTACAAGGATGAGCGCAAGGGCAGATGCTCGGAGCCAGGGCTTATCGCAGAAGGTGAACACGCAGACAGCGATGACCATCATGACGGCAGAGACGATGATGGTCTGCGGATAGATCTTCATGAAAGCAGCCACGCGAGCCTTCTCGCTCTCCAGAAACTTCTCAGGCGACTCCTGGTATTGTTCCACGAACTGCTTGCTCCGCTGATGATTATTATAGGCTAATGCAGCTCCTCCTCCGATAAAGATTACCGCCACCACCGTCAATGGCAGAATGATGGCGCGAGCCGACTCCGACGAGCCCCAACGCCATGCCACAAGGGCCAGCAGGAGGCATACCACGCCTCCTGCAACCATTGCCAGATCCTCCTGAATTTCGCCAGTCAACCATTTGTTGGTATAGTCAATCAGTTCCATATTATCTACAATTATAACCGCCGTCAACGTTGAGGATGGTACCTGTCAGGAATTTGTTGTCGGGACTAGCCAGATAATAGATAGCCAGGGCAATGTCCTGCACCTCGCCCATGCGATTCATCGGATGGATGGCAGCAATGCCCTTCTCATCATAAGCCCCAGCCTCGATAGCATGCTTCAGGATGTCGGTCTTGATGGCACCGGGAGCAACGGCGTTGATGCGGATACCTTGCTGGGCGTAGTCGATGGCAGCAGCCTTGGTCAGTCCCACCACGGCGTGCTTAGTTGCGCAATATTGTGCGGTGTAAATCAGTCCGTTGAGTCCTGCGATAGATGCCAGATTGACAATCGTGCCACCGCCCGTCTTCAGCATGGCGCGGATGGCATACTTCATGCCGTAATAAACGCCCAGAACGTTGGTGTCCAGCTGCTGCTTGAACTCGTCCGTCTCGGTGTCAGCCAGCGGTGCGGCACCCAGCGAGATGCCAGAGTTGTTGACAATGCTGTCCAGCTTGCCGAACTTGGCCACCGTCTGCTCGATGACCTGAGCCACCTGCTCCTCGTTCGTCACATCCAACTGGAAGAAGGTCATATCCAACCCCTCGTTCTTGGCTTCCTCGACGAATGCCTGACCCTTCTTTTCACTTCTACTTGTAATAACTACATTCCAACCGTTCTTTGCAAACTGGTAAGCCGTAGCCTTACCGATACCTGTTGTACCACCCGTAATGATAATTGTTCTCTTCATAACCGCAATTTTTTTTAAGTTATTAATACTGTTATTTGTTCTCGGCTGCAAAGGTACGACGATTTCACCGAACCATCGCTAAACAAATTACTGAAAGGTGTATACAAATTACTGATGGGGTGATTTTCCCTTTTTTTTTACGCTAAACTTTGCCTTATACTGGCTGGGAGTCATGCCAAGAACGCGCTTCACGTAGCGGGTGAAGTAGTTGGTGGTGTTGAAATCCAGCTGATAGGCTACATCCGTAATCGACAGGTCTTCGCGTTTCAGCAGGCGGGCAATTTCTTCGGCAGTGAAGTGCTCGATGAAGAAACTGGCATTATGACGGCTCGTCTTGATGCAGCATTCCGTGAGGTAATTGGGTGTGATATTCAGGCGTGCTTAGGCAAGCGGCAAAGCCGAGTGGCATCATTCTTCTTTTGTAAATTTGTAAACTGCTATTGTTGGTAGAATGACCATAAGCAATAGCGCAGTCTCGACAAAGGCATACGAGCCGAAATAATCAACCAATGT
>CADCDY010000189.1 GCA_902800245.1 uncultured Prevotellaceae bacterium | reverse complement strand
TCCGAACTCATTGAGGACGGAAGTAGTGTGACATGGGGCGGCACGATGACTGTCCGCGATATGGGTATTCCGCAGTATCTCAAGGATCGTGGCACGCTGGAGGTGCTCGACCGCGACCTCGTAGAAACGCCGGAGGAGAAGCAGGCGATGTATCTCAGGGCGTTCTCGGCAGATGTCTATCTGTCCAGTGCCAACGCCATCTCTGAGGACGGCGTCATCGTGAACATCGACGGCAACGGCAACCGCGTGGCAGCCATCACGTGGGGACCTAAGAAGGTGATTTTCGTCATCGGTCTGAACAAAGTGGCGCAGAACGTGGAGGCTGCCCTTGCCAGGGCCCGCAGCACGGCATCGCCTATCAACGCAGCGCGCTTCGACATCAAGACTCCTTGCCAGACGGACGGCGTGTGTCATAACTGTAATTCGCCGGAATCCATCTGCAATTACGTCCACTTCCTCAGGAACTCTCCGCGAGGCCGTCATACCGTCGTGCTGGTAGGTGAGAGTCTCGGATATTGACGGATGTTTGGGGGACGCGAATGTCCGAAATGGGTCTAATAATGGGTGAGAATTGGATTGCGAAGGAAAAAAGAAGGGAAAAAACGTTGTTAAATGCGGAAAAATTCGTACCTTTGCGCGCAATTAAATAAAAGAACAACGGATGAATAAGATAGAGGTGACAAAAGTGACGTGCCGGAAGGAGGTGAATGATTTCGTTCATCTGACCGACCGCATCTATCGCGATTGTCCGCAGTATGTGCCTGATATGCGAAGCGAAGTCCGTGCACAGATTGACCCGGAAAAGATAAAGGCCGAGCAGGGCGCATTGCGTCTCCAGCCCTTCGTGGCCTATCAGGACGGAAAGCCCGTAGGTCGCATTGTTGGCATCGTCAACCAGCGCGCCAACGAGAAGTGGCAGACGAAATGCGTGCGATTCTCGATGATAGAATTCATTGACGACCTGGACGTGTCGAGAGCCTTGATAGATGCCGTTTCCGAGTGGGGGCGGTCGTTTGGCATGACGCGCATACAGGGCCCTCTGGGCATTACCGACTTCGACAAGGAAGGTATGCTGGTTGAAAATTTCGACATGATGGGTTCGCCCAACACCATCTATAACCATAGCTACTATCCGCGCCACATGGAGGCTTTAGGGCTGGAGAAGGAGGTGGACTGGGTGCAGATTCGCATCAATGTACCTGAGGAGATTCCCGCCCGATACCAGCGCGTAGCCCAGTACTGCAGGGAACAAATGGGGCTGAGGGTCATCAAGGTGACTTGCGATATGGTTAAGAAGGGTTATGGCAAGAAGGTCTTCGACTTGTTGAACGAGGCCTACGCGCCGTTGTTCGGATTTACCAGATTCTCGGAAGAGCAGGTGAATCAATTCGTATGCAAATACCTACCCGTTGTTGACTTGCAGCTCATGCCTGTCATTGTGGATGACAAAGATAATGTCGTAGGCGTTGCCGTCACGATGGGCGCTCTTTCGCAGGCCATGCGCAAGGCGGATGGCAGCCTGTGGCCGTTTGGCTGGTATCATCTGCTGAAGGCGCTGAAGTGGAAGCGTGAGGACAATGCCGAGATGCTGTTGATTGCCGTGCGTCCCGACCTGCAGGGCTATGGCGTGAACGCGATGTTCTTCGAAGACCTTATACCTATTTATAATAAGTATGGGTTCCGCTGGGCTGAGACGGGCCCGCAGCTGGAGGACAACGTTCGTGAACTGTCGCAGTGGAAGCCGCTGCACCCAGAGACGGTCAAGCGCCGCAGGTGTTATTGTAAGGAGTTAAAGAAGTTAAGAAGATATGAATAGAGTAGTAATTACAGGAATGGGAATATGGTCGTGCCTGGGTGTAACGCTCGACGAGGTGCGCCAGTCCCTGTATGAAGGAAAAAGTGGAATCATCAAGAGTCAGGAACGTGTCGATGCGGGCTTCCGCTCACCGTTTACAGCCAACGTGCCGCGACCTGACCTGAAACCGTTTATCGGTCGTAACCAGCGGCAGTTTATGCCCGAGGAGGCGCAGTATGCCTATATGGCCACGAAGGATGCCTTGGAGGCTGCCCGTATGGATCAGGACTATATTGACCAGCATGAGGTTGGTATCATTTATGGCAACGACTCCGTAGCTGAGGCCACGATGCTTGCCCTCGACAAGTTCCGCAATTGTGGCTCGACAGCCGCTTGTGGCAGTGGTGCCATCTTCCAGTCGATGAACTCGACGGTGACGATGAACTTGGCTTGTCTGTTCCACCTGAAGGGTATCAACCTGACCGCCTCTGCGGCTTGTGCCAGCGGCTCACAGTCTATCGGACTGGGTACGCTGCTCATCCGCAACGGCTTGCAGGAGTGTGTGGTCTGTGGCGGTGCCCAGGAAGCCAACATGTATGGCGTGGCATCGTTCGACGGTATCCAGTCGTTTGCCTTGCGTGACGACGATGACGCCACAAAGGCCAGCCGCCCCTTCGACCGCGACCGCAACGGACTGGTGCCGGGCGGTGGTGCTGCAACGGTGATACTGGAGAGTTACGAAAGTGCCGTACGCCGCGGCGCGCCTATCCTGGCAGAAATTGTAGGCTGGGGATTCTCTGGCAATGGTGACCATATCTCGACGCCTAATGTGGCTGGTCCTGCCCGTTCGCTGGAGCTCTGTCTGAAGGATGCCGGTGTCAGTCCGAAAGAGATTGGCTATGTGAACGCCCATGCCACTTCGACCAAGATTGGTGATGCGCGTGAGGCACAGGCCATCGCCCAATTCTTTGGTGACTGCAATGTGCCCGTTACTTCGACGAAGAGTCAGACGGGTCACGAGATGTGGATGGCTGGTGCTTCGGAGATTATCTATTCGATGCTGATGATGAAGAACGGTTTCATTGCCGGC
>CADCDY010000188.1 GCA_902800245.1 uncultured Prevotellaceae bacterium | reverse complement strand
GCGCATTGTGATGAGCACCGTTGGTGCTGCGTACTCAGTCATGAAGGCCATCTGTGACCACTCCTTCGAGGGTGTCAAGAAAGGTCAGGAGACTATGTCGCTCTTCATGTCTGAAAATATTCAGAAGAGCCGTGCGGCTATCGAAGAGATGCAGTCGCAGGGCGTCGCATTCCTGAATATGTACTCTTTTGTGCCCGTAGGCATGAAGCATGCGTTTGCTCCTAACCAGTACTTGGTTGCCATGGGTTCTCTGCCGCAGGTGAAGACCAACTGGGTTGAGGATGGCGACACGCACATCGTATATCCTACGATTGTCGCTCTTGCCAGCAAGACCACGTATGGCGACATCATCAACACCCTCGGACTGAAACGCGGTGACCAGCTGACGTTCTGCACCGTCAAGCAGGGTGCTACGATTCAGGAGAGCCAGTTCAACTTCGCTCGCGTCATCCTTGACCCGACCGATCCCGAGACGTTCCTGCCTCTGACGCTCGACACCCCATTCCTCGACGAGAACGGAAAGGTGAACAAGCCCAGCATGCGCAACGAAGGCAACTTCAAGTTCCTGATGAACGCCAGCGGACTGCGTTATTGGTACGAAGACCTCTACACCACAGAGGAAGATGCAGTGGCTGCATTCGTCATTGTTAGCCGCAAGGAGGGCGACACTTGGAAGCGCTCAACGACCTACGTGGCATATCCCGGTGAGACCGCAAATGCCTACAGCATGCAGCAGTGCCTCGACATGATCGGCAACGGTGCACAGCACAACATCTACTCGGGTTCAGACCAGTACCTGAACAATGCAGGAACAGGTGGCGGTCAGGCAGCAGCCGACAGCGGTAGCGGCAGCGGCGGCACAACGCCTGCAGCAGCATTCGCCATCGGTTCGACAACCGTCAACGGACAGACGCTGACCGTAGGCACGAACTCAACCATCGTAGCTTCAGGCGACACAGCCGACCTCAGCATCCGCGTACGCTTCACCAACGTAGGCACTGCACAGTCAGTCCTCCTGTTCAAGGGTGACACGCAGGTGGGCACCGAGCACGCCATCAGCGGAAACGCAGCAGAGTTCACCGCAGAAGGCGCAGCACTCGGCAGCTACAGCATCAAGGTGAAGAAGGCTGACAACACCCTCGTTGCTTCCGGCTATGTCTTCAGCGTAGAGGCTGCTGGTAGCGGCGGCGAAGGCGGCGCAGACCAGAACTGATTTAACTGAAGCGTGGGGTTGCGGTGAGCCCCGCGCTTCTTAATCTTTACGACTATGAGTAAGACATTAAAAACAATTTTCAAATTGGTGGGATACCTGCTTTTAGCCCTTGCAGGCGGAGCCGCAGGCGGCGCAGGTTCCACAATGTTATAAGCTATGAACGCCACAAAGAAGATTCAGTACAGTTGCGCCGTAGCCCTGATACTTTCAAGTATAGGGATGGTGACATACCAAGTCATTGATATTGACGATGTGGCAAACGGCTTATTGTTCTACGTAGGACAAGCGTTCCTACTCGCAGGTTCAATATTCGGACTGGACTATTACGTTGACAAATTGAAGACGTTAGTTAAAAAATAAACGAAACGCAAACAAAAATTCGGGCTCATCGTTTGGTGGGCTCGAATTTTTTTCGTACTTTTGCGCATGATAGCGCAAGAGGCTATAAGTTAAAAAACGATAATAATTCTATAAGATATTCCCGTATTTGGGAATTTTGCCTTATATTTGCACCAAAAATACGACATAGAAGATGGAAATAGTCTTTGAAGACACGGATTTGGAAGAACTGATCACGACGGGTCGTAATAGCAAATATAAGAAATACACTCGTAATGCAAAGTTCATGACGGCGCTCGCGACCGCATATAACTATTTGCGAATGGTTGATGTGGCAAGCAATCTGCGAGCCATCTCATTCCTTCATTACGAACAGCTGGCTGGAACCAATGGATTGAGTTCCATTCGAGTGGTCAACGGAATGGTGGAGCGCATTATTTTTAGAGAATTTGACGGTGGAATAAGTATAACGGTTTTAAGTTTAGACGATACGCATTATGGCAAGAAGAAATGAGAACCCTGCACCCTTCATGGCAGTGCATCCTGGTATGATGATTAAACCAGAATTGGAGGAACGCGGAATCAGTCAGAAAGATTTCGCCAAGATGGTTGGCGTTCAGGCTTCACATCTGAGTGAGGTGCTGAACGGGAAGCGTGCGCTTACTACGGACTTGGCCGTAAAGATTGAGTCGGCCATTGGTCTGCCTGCAAAAGTTCTGCTTGCTGCACAGACGCAATATGAGTTGGAATCTGCAAATCCTGCAAATGATAGTAAGGAGAAAGAGACTATCGCCATCACCATTCCCATTGGCGATCGCAGCCTGCTTCGTGAGTTAGTTCGCAGATTCGGTTGGGTAGGCGTATTTTAAACGCAATTTCATCATTCGAACGTAAACAAAACACGGAAAATTAAGCACAAATCCACGTCATTATTGCATGGCGTGGATTTGCTTTTTAGTATATCGTCTCTGGGAATAGCCCTAAATAAAGGCGTTGTGAGAAATTTGTCAATTTTGTCAATCGTCAATTCCTGGGCAGCCCAGGAATTACTGACCTTATCTTTTTTGCGTTTGCCTAGAAAAAGGAACTTATTCTGATACGGTGGTCTCGCCCGTCACCTCGCACCCTGGCTTAACAGGATCGAAATGTATGCATGTCTTTTTAGCCATTGTTTTTATTGCTTTAGTAATTGATATTTCAAAAGATGGGGTCAAGTGGCAAAGCCCTTGTGGAAAGGTTATTAGGGAATGCGTCCCTGAGCCCATTGTACCCATGTAGTCACAGGGACTGGCTCCTGGGTGTCACAAGTTCCTGTAGAGACCTGGTACAATGAGCAACTGGAGATTGTTGGTGGTGATGGCAACACCATAGAGCAGAAACGTTTGGTGATGC
>CADCDY010000187.1 GCA_902800245.1 uncultured Prevotellaceae bacterium | reverse complement strand
AGATAGTTGGCGAAGAGCGTGCAAAGGGTTGTCTTACCTACGCCACCTTTCTCGTTCGCCCATGTGATTGTAATGTTCTTCCTCATTGTTCTACTATTTAAAAAGTTACTATTCCAATAATTATTCTCTGTTATGACCTACGAATCATAGCACGTTCATCATCCACCTCACCATAGCTGTTTTGGTTGGCATCAGGATTGTAGTTGATGCGGTCGCTACTGCCAATCTCATTCGATATAGGACGTGTCTTGCTCTGGGCCACATTATGACGATGCTCCGAGGTCTCTATGTCAGCAGAGTTGGCACTTCTGAATTTACGCATATCGATACCACTTGCCTCCAAGTCAAAGACCTCGCGTTTCGACGGATTCACGCAGAAGAGCTTATCCTCGAAACGGTATGTCCAGATACCCTCATCGTTCAGCCGGTCAAAGATACTTTCGTTGCTACTGTCTGTCTGACCAGACTCCAATACACTATTTAGAGTGTTGATGGTAGACTGGATGTTGTTGCTATTCTCCTCTATATGCAGATGCTCAGCCGATACATTGAACATCTTTGATAGCAAGCGTACCTGTTGGTCGTTAATAGGTGAAAAGCCCTGTACCCATGCCACTTTATCGTTGTACTTGATTTTCTGTACAAGATAGCTGGCTAGTTCTTCTTTATCCTTTCCCATGATGATGCTGCCGTGCTTGATGTAGCAGCCGTAGAAACGATGCAGGTCACGGTTGAGGTCGAAGGTTGTTGCAAGAGGATTCTCTCGCAGCTTGTCCTCGATGAAGAAATCCACTTTCTGAAGCTTTTCCTCGCGGCTTTGGAACTGCAACAGCTCTTTTACTCCGAGAATGTCGCTGCCTTTGAATACAGACTTCGTGGCATTATCGACCACCATATAGCCGTATGGCGTAAACTCCTTACCGAGAAACTTCAGGCTGATACCGAACTTCTTCTTCAGTATAGCCTCCAATTCCTCGCGACTACTGCTTTGGTCACGGTACTTTTTGAGAATTGCACGAAGCTGACGGATACGCTTTTTCTCTTCTTCACCGTTCTTGCGACATAGTTTTTCCACGTCTTTCACAGCGATACTGTCCTGTACCTGTCCACCTCTTTTAATATAGATGTCCTTGTCCTGGATATATGCTTCGTAGCCCGATGTCTCGAAGACAGTCATGAACTGCGATACACTCTCGAAGTGGTACGACTTGGCTAATTTCATCATTTCAGAGTTCTGATGCTTTTGGTCAATGCTCATAATCGATTCAATGGCCTTCAGCGAACGGATATTCTCCATAGAGTCAGCAATTTTCTTTCCATCAGGACTGATACGACTGGTTACGATATGCAAGTGGTTGTTACCCGTGTCGTGGTGAAAGTACATCAGCATAGGCTGGCCATCGTTATTGTAGCCCATCTTATCAAGATAATTCCAAGCTATATCAATCAGTTCCTCTTTGGAGTATTCATCACCCTTGCACGAGATAGCTGCATGAAACTGCGTCATCCGAGTGCGGTCATTACGAGCAGAGTAGTCCATGAGATAGTTTCGTAGCGAGGTGATGCCTCGCATTTCAGGCGCATCCTGCAGATACCCGAAGTTGCGGATGGCGACCAGTTCAGCCACACCATGCTCCACCTTCCGCTCGTTGTAGCGGACGGCTGAGAAGGTCGAACTGGACTTTAGGATGGTTGCAATCATACTGGTTTCTCGCTGAAAATACGTGTAAAAATCTTATGTTCCGTGGCTGCGATGTCACTGTTCAAGGACAGAAGCTGGTGCAGTATCGGCTCAATGGCAGTGGTCACATACCGCATTTCGTATTCGCCGTTTTCGGCAAGCACGTTACAGTAATGCGCCACCTGATTGAGGTTATTTCCGATACGATTCAGGTCTGCCTCGTGCTTCGATATGAGCGGATAAAGCAGGTTCATCGACTCGATACGACGCTTTATGAGCGTATCATCATAGTGGGCCACCGCATCACGAATCATGGCACTGATGCCGCCATAGTTAGCCGCCTTTGCCTCGAACATATCCCTTTCCGCACCGCTTACCCGGAGTCTTACGATACGGTCTTTGTTTCCGGAATCTTTCATGGTCTCTGTAATAGTCTGTGAGTTGCGAACAGACTTTCCTCCCCAGCCGAAGGTCTGGCAAGTGGCGTTTTGTGGTAACAAACGCACAACTTGCAATCCCATCAACGATGGAGCCGTCTGTCCTGTTGGACACTCCCCGGAATAAAGGTCGGTCAGAGCCGTTGGCGGAGACCTGCCGAAATTGAAGCCGATGGAAATCCATCGCCGGAGTCGTTGCAAAAGTAGTCATTTTCATTTGTCTATGATGTCGTTTTAAAAAGTTTATTCACTTGTGCATTCATGCGGTTTTACCTTTGTACAGATACAAACTTGTGCAGTCGTGCCCTTGTACATGCATAATTGCACACACTTATGCAGTAATTATTTCATGTAGTCGTGTCCTTGTACGATTGTGCAATCATGCTTGCACAATCTTGTTCAGTTGTGCCCTTGTGCTTGCACAACTGCACACAATGATGCAGTTATGCTTTCGTGCTCTTGTGCTCGTATGCTCTCGTGCTTGCACTCACGCATACATTCGTGCAGTTGTACGTTTGTGCAAAGGTAGCAGGATAGACAAGGCTCAGAAGAGAACCCTGCCATCCTGCCTGTATGATGGCTATGCCCAGCAGAACCTTACCCACTTGCTTTCCTTGTCGCACTTACTCAGGGCCTCACGGAGCAAAGATACCATGGAACTCGTCGGGGATAGCCTCGCCCTGTCCGTCTGTGAGAAAATCCACGTTGCACTCGAATACGATGTTGAAGAGACGGAGGAAATAGTCCTTGCTCACATCGTCATAGTTCCTAATCCACTGTTGCAGGTCGCCCTGTTCGTAGCTGACCCTGTTAACTGTTGCAACTCTTAGTTCTTGCATGTTGTTTGAAAATTGTGGCGGGCTGGTTAGACCCGCCGTTACCTTTGTTATCAATGATGGCGGTCATTATGCCGCTTTCTTACGCTCGATGTACTTAGCTCCCGTTATGAGTACCTGGTCATCCCGGAACTTGACCCTGCACTGGAGTACAGACCAGCATCGGTGGTTCTTACGCCTGTAGAGTCTGATGTAATAGACCTCCTGCTGATTACCCGTCTCCTTCGCATAATGCTTGATATGCTGGCAGGCGATTCGATACGAGGGCAGTTCACTGGCAATCTGCTGCCCGTTACTTTCTGCCTCTACATTGAAGTAGAAGCGGTGTTTGGGATATTTCCTTTTTCTCCGTCTCCTGGAGTGCAAGCTTTTTTTTATTTCCTTCATCGGCTGAAGCATCGCCGTCGGGGTTTTCGATTTTTCCGGTGCTGTTAAAAGTGAAAGATCAAGAGCTCATGACCGGATAATTTCGTGCGTTCTTCTGGAATACCCAGCTTTGTCCGAGTATCAGACAAAACGGGAAGGCTGCCGGAAGAAAGCAAGCGAAATAGCAACGCGGTATTTGGTCATCAGCTCCTTTCACTACCTTTGCACCGCAAAATCAGAGAACCAAGGCGAAGCAGGGACAATAAGATGAGGGAAAAGTGGCGAGCACTCCAGAAGAGACAGACGGAGAAAAGCTTAAGGCCATCTCATCCGTGAAGCCATAAGGCATTCCTGAATGCGGAGCCAAAAGGAATTGGTAAGTGATGGCACAGCAAACCTGCTATGCCGACTCTCCCGACATGCCAGTTCCGTTTGCCAGCAAAGGCCTCACGGGAATGAATGCAGAGGATGAATGGTGCTGGGGTTCATCGTTGGCGATGACAGACCTTGTCCTGTCGAGCGTTTCGGTATATTAGGCTTGCCCAACATACCGAATCCCGAGAGCAGGATATGGTCTGAGCAGCAAGGGGAATACTTGTCAGAAGTGTGCGTGTCTGAACAGGACACCCGCACTCCTGACGTGTATGACCAGATCCAGGCATCCTGCATCCGTCCCATGTGAGGACTGTCGGCAAGCGGAACAGTAAGGCACAGTGACAGCCGTGCCTTACGTTGGCAGAAGGGAAACCATAAGGCATTTTACTTGGCCAACTGTCACATCAAAAGTCGGCCAACTGCCACATCAAAAATGGGTTCACAGTCTGTAAACTATGAACCCAGAACTATTATAATTCTGTGATTTCAGTCACGAACCACCCTTGCTAACCAGCAAGGCACGTTATGGAAGAAGTTTATCTTCCGTAACATGGTATTTGCCGCTTCGCGAGAGTCAAAGGTCTTTGCGCACTCAGGGGCTTTAGTCCAGGTAATACGCTTTTTGCTGAAAGCAGCCATGTATTCCTCGTTGTCATTCTGTATGATGTACTGTGTCATAACCGATAATTTGAAGGTTGATCATAAAAAGAAAAATGCCCGTATAGCCGGTAGCACAGCTTATAGACGGTCATTCTTTGCCGTCCTCGTTATCTTTCATAGTTAGAATTTCCAGCTTGGTGACAGCGAAGATGATCTTGCTGCGCTTCTTGCCATCCTCTTCCCATGTGTCGGGCTTGAAGAATCCGTGGCAGCCAACGTACTTACCTTTCAGGTCCTTCAGCTCATCCTTCTTGTCGTTGGAGATCCACTTCTCAACAGGAAGGAGTGCGGTCTTGGTAGACTTCTCATCACCCTTGTTCTCTGTGTGGCTCACTGAAAGGCAGAAACGAGCAACTGAGCTCTTCTCAAATTCCTTAACTTCAGGTACTGTAGCGACGAATGCGCTGATTGAAAACTCATTAAACTTTTTCATAATTTCTAAATTTTAATTGGTTTATATTCAATTTATTCGAGGCAACCAAACGACGCGGAAAAGTGGTGCGACGGGGATTTATCTGTGAATACACGTTTTGTTTATTGCTGCAGGCAAAGATTCATCGGTAAAGAAAAAGGAAGATTCATGGAAAAATCATTGTCCAAGGCCGTAGGCAGTCCACGCAGGGCCGAAATCAAAAAGGCACCCGCTTCGTAACTTCGCGGAGAATAAATGAGTATAACGCCAAGATTAAAATAGAAAGAAAAAGTATGAGTTGA
>CADCDY010000186.1 GCA_902800245.1 uncultured Prevotellaceae bacterium | reverse complement strand
TCCATGATGGTGCCAAGTTCCTCGATACACATCTGAAAGCCGCCGTCGCCCATAAAACAACAGACGGTACGGTCGGTAGCGAACGTGGCTCCGATAGCTGCGGGCATACCGTAACCCATGGTACCAAGGCCTCCGCTAGTGCAGATACTGCGCTTAACGGGATACTTGAAGTAACGCGTCGCAAATAGCTGGTTTTGACCAACATCCGTCACAAGGACACTGCCGCGCGGAGCACGCTCAGCAACGGCATTAACCACCTCGCCCATCTTCAATGGACCCTCAGTGGGATGGATGGCGGGTTCGATGACTTTCACGCGTTCCCGTTCGTCAAGTTCCTTGAACGAGTCGCGCCATTCGCGGTGGTCGTTCTTATTCAACAGCGCTGTCAAAGCGGGCAGCGATTCCTTGCAGTCGGCAACGACAGCGACATGGGTCTTGACGTTCTTGTCAATCTCCGAACGGTCGATATCGAGGTGGATAATCTTGGCCTGCTTGGCGTAGGTCTTCAGATTGCCCGTCACACGATCAGAGAAGCGCATGCCGATGGCAATCAGCACGTCGCACTCCTGTTCCTTAAGGTTGACGGCGTAGTTGCCATGCATACCCAGCATACCGACATTCAAAGGATGGTCGGAAGGCAATGCAGAGAGTCCGAGCATGGTACGACCGGCTGGAATGTCTGCTTTTTCGAGGAATGCCTTGAGTTCCTCCTGGGCATTACCCAGTTCGACGCCCTGCCCTACCAGCGCCAAGGGGCGTTCAGCACGGTTAATGAGTTCGGCAGCCTCGCGGACAGCCTGTTCGCTGAGCTTGGGATAAGCGACGTATGAACGGATGAAGTCCACCTTCTTGGGTTCCCAATCAATCTCCTCGACCTGTGCATTGCGGGCGAAGTCGAGAACCACAGGGCCAGGACGTCCGCTACGAGCGATATAAAATGCACGCGAGACGGCCCATGCCACATCCTCGGCGTGGCGAATCTGATAGCTCCACTTGGAGATAGGTTGAGCTACACCAACAAGGTCAACCTCCTGAAAGGCATCGGTACCCAAGGCACTGATAGCCACCTGTCCGGCAATGACGACGATAGGCGTTGAGTCCAACATAGCATCGGCCACACCAGTTAGTGTATTCGTTGCACCAGGACCACTGGTGACCAAAGCCACACCCACCTCGCCTGAGACGCGGGCATAGCCTTCTGCAGCATGGACGGCACCTTGCTCATGACGCACAAGAATATGGTCAAAGCATTTTTTCTCACCTCGTGTGTAGTCGAACAGCGCATCGTAGGTGGGCATGATACTGCCTCCAGGGTAGCCAAAGATGGTTTTCACACCTTCCGCCCGAAGTGCCCGCATCAGCGCTTTCGATCCTGTTATTCTATCACTCATATCTTAATCTATTATTCTGATTCCACCTTTATCGGCACTCGAAACACTCTGGGCATAGGCGCGAAGGGCCTTGCTAACCACGCGGTTACGACGCAGGGGCTGTTGTGGACGTGCGGCGAGTTCATCGTCGCTGAGTTTCACATTAATTGAGCGCGAGGGAATGTCGATGACAATAATGTCGCCATCCTTCACCTTGCCGATATTTCCGCCATTAGCAGCTTCAGGAGAAATATGTCCGATGCTCAGACCAGACGTACCACCTGAGAAACGACCATCGGTAATCAGCGCACACTCCTTACCCATGTGCATGCTCTTAATATAAGAGGTGGGATAAAGCATCTCCTGCATACCTGGACCGCCCTTCGGCCCCTCGTGGGTAATCACCACGCAATCGCCTTTCTTCACCTTGCCACCAAGAATGCCCTCGCAAGCATCTTCCTGAGAGTCGAAGACGACGGCAGGACCTTCGAAGTGCCACAGACTTTCGTCAACACCTGCGGTCTTCACCACGCAACCATCCTGAGCGATATTACCAAAGAGCACGGCCAGTCCGCCATCCTTGGTGTAAGCATGTTCAAGGTCGCGGATGCAACCATTGGCACGATCGGTATCGAGACTACCCCACTCTTCCGACTGCGAGCCCATTTTAGTGGAGAAGCGATTACCAGGAGCCGACTGATAGATACGATTTGCCTCTGCATCAATAGCACCATCAACAATGCTATATTTATTCAAGGCTTCAGCGAGGGTCATTCCGTCTACACGGGGTGCAGAGCCGTCAATCAGTCCGCCCTTGCTGAGTTCATTCAGAATACCAAGAATACCGCCTGCACGACCACACTCTTGGACAGAGTATTTCTGTGTGTTGGGAGCCAGTTTGCAGAGGCAGGGAACCTTTCTTGAGAGTGCGTCGATATCCTTCATCGTGAAGTCGGCACCAGCTTCCTGAGCTACTGCCAATAGGTGAAGCACGGTATTCGTAGAACCACCCATCGCGATATCCAGCGACATGGCATTCATAAAGGCCTTGCGGGTAGCAATATTACGAGGCAGTACACTTTCGTCGCCATCCTCGTAATAGGCCAAAGCGTTCTTGACAATCTGACGAGCAGCTTCCTTAAAGAGTTCCACGCGATTGGTATGGGTAGCAAGGATTGTTCCGTTACCAGGCAACGAGAGACCAATAGCCTCCGTCAGCGAGTTCATCGAGTTGGCGGTAAACATGCCCGAGCACGAACCACAACCAGGACAGGCACACGACTCAATCTCCTTCATCTCTTCGTCACTCACTGAGGGGTCGGCACCCTTCACCATTGCCGTAATCAGGTCAGCATTCTCACCACGCCAGCGGCCAGCTTCCATCGGACCGCCCGAGCAGAATACTGCAGGAATATTCAGGCGCATAGCAGCCATCAGCATTCCTGGCGTCACCTTATCGCAGTTGGAGATGCAGATCATGGCATCAGCCTTGTGGGCATTTACCATATATTCTACGCTGTCGGCAATGATGTCGCGCGAAGGCAGTGAATAGAGCATGCCGTCATGGCCCATCGCGATACCGTCGTCAATGGCAATAGTATTGAACTCAGCGGCATAA
>CADCDY010000185.1 GCA_902800245.1 uncultured Prevotellaceae bacterium | reverse complement strand
TATAGATCCTGTCAAAATCCCCTTCATACTTGGCATATATTTGCTTATGTATCTGGAGAACATGATCTTTTACACATTCGATGGCTTCTTCTCTATAGCGCATAGCTTTGTTTCATTATGTTCTTTCATTGTTTGTAATCGGCAAGCGTTTTGACCTCACAGCCTTTGCTTTCATAATAGGCGAGCATCTCTGGGAGTTTCTTCAGGTCGTAGCTGGTGATGCAATCTGAGAGGACATGCACCGTGTATCCAGCTTTAGTCATATTGAAACACGTCGATTTCACGCAGGCCGTAGCGTCTGCACCAGCTACGTAGAACTCATTGATGCCGCTCGCCGCGATGAAAGCAGAAAACGCCTCGCTTGTAAGGCCATTGCTTTTCGTCTTCACGAAGATATTGTCTGACACGACCTTCATCTCAGGTACCAGCTCCTCACCCTTACTACCTGGTTTGAACGTCCGCGTAGCAGCGGTGATGTTGTTATGCTTGATGTAGATCACGTGCATTTCCTCGACCACAGCCCATTCAATGGCTGCATTAATATTGTCGATGATGTCCCGATAGTGCTTGGTGATGTCGTTCTGAATGTCGATAATGACAAGTGCTCTGTTGTTCATCATTTACTCAATCACAAAACTACGGGGATAGAAATCGCTATAGAATCGACCATCGGTGGCGGTGAACTTCAAGACGCAATAATTGGGGTCTATAACGCCACCGGGGTAATACTGCTCGTCGCCATCACGCCAAATCATCTCCTTACTCTTGGCATCCGTCAGCACCTCCATCGTACCACGCAACATCATACCTTTGAACCCCTTAGCATCACAGAAATAGATCGAGGCCTTGGGGTTAGCCTTGTATTGAGCCACACGTATTGAGAATGTGTTGGTTGTAAAGTAGAAGGTCTTAATACCCTCGCATTTACGTGGCTTCAACATGGCCTTAGTCCATGGAAAACCTTCTTGGTCTACTGACGAGATATAAGCGATGGGCAGTTTGTCGGCCATCTGTGTAATGAGTTCTTTAACGCCGGCTAAAGCGGGATTGGCATTCATTGCTTCATCGTTATTCACATCCAGCGTTTGGCGCCAACGCTTAAGCTGGGGAAAGTACGATTTCATCATGCCGATGTACTCCTCTTTGGTAATAGGTTTTTCTAACCCTTCATTAACAGCATTCACAAACTGAGCACAATGCTCAATCATCTCTTCCATCGTACAATCCTGCAAGAACTGGCCGTCCTTGTAGCAGTACATGCAATAATCCTCATTCTTCGTGCCGTCGGCATTCGTACCTAGCACCTCATCTGTGAGCGGCATTCCGCAGCTCTGACAAAATTTCTGTTTCATACTATTATTTTTATACGTTTCGATGCTGCAAGGACGGTGCAAGCCGAGTGCAATAGAGCTCGCTCTAATTGTCGAGGCGCCGCCCGTTCTCGCAAACTTGTTTGCAAAAGTATACATATTTGACGAAATAACCAAATATCTGGGATAAACTGCATCGATTTGTGACGAGTTGCGACATTTTTATTAAATGGTAGTGCATATATTGGGAAAAATTCGTATCTTTGTACCCCACATACAAAATTCGACTATTACTCGGATAGGAATATGACATTAATGAACAAAAACAAACAAATTAAGCGATTCATGCTCCTTGCAGTGATATTGTTGGAAACAACGATATCAATGGCACAGACGTGTGATAGCATTCCATTCCTATATCATGGACATCTAATTGTTCGTTCTACTATCAATGATTCCATAGATAGTAATATAGTCTTTGATACAGGAGCCGCTAATATGTTTGGGGTGGATAGTGTCTTTCTCATAAATTCCAGATGGAAGCCACAAAATACGGGTAAGGCTATTACGGGCGGTGGAGCTGGAAGGGTAAAAGTCAAGACAATAGAAGGCTGGACAAAAGTGACTATTGGTAGCATAGTTGAAAACTATTGGATAGCACCTGTACTTAAACTGAGGGATGTCGTCGACTGCCATGTTGATGGCATTTGTGGCATCAGGAGCATTACTGATTACCCGTTTGAAATTAACTTTGAGCACCATTACCTTAAACGGCATAAGGAAGGATTACCTAATATAGATGGCTACATTAAACTGCCCATTCAATATAAGGATTATCGGATTATGCTGCAAGCAGAAACTATCATCCAGTCCGATAGCATCAAGGGATGGTATCTTATGGATACAGGTGGAGACGGCACAATCGATTTCACAGCCCAAGCAGTAAAGCAATTTCAGCTCGATTCCATCCCAGGCAAAAGATATATTACGGATATGACACAGTTCGGCATAGGGGAAAAAGAACAGGAGTATTTTGTTGATATGTTGTCAGACCAAATCATCATCGGCGGTGATACTATTAACAAGGAATACATTTCTTACATCCCAGAGGGAGCAGGTGCATTCAGCAGCCGCCCCTATATTGGCGTGATAGGCAATGGTATTTGGGAGAATTATAATATCATCATTGACATTAAGAATAGGTCACTTTATCTGCACCGTTTCAAAGAAACATCTGTCAATGAGCCGACATACGATTATGGATTCCGAAACCGTACAGACATCTGCCGTGGATGGGTGGTGTCTTGGCTCACCAGAAATGGTGATGCCGTTAGAGCTGGGATGGAACTGGGCGATACCATTGTGGCTGTCAATGGGAAAGACGTCCGCGCTTACACTTGGGACGAAGAAGACAATATTAATAAAACGCCCAAACATACTTTGGATATCATTAGCTCAAATGGCATAAAAAAAAGTCTTTCTTTAGAGGCCAGAAAAAGATGGTAGAATCAGTTTAACAAGTTCTCATGACTCCCGGCCAGTAGCACCAGCGGCAAATGTAGCGATAGCGGCCACAATAGTGAAGGGGATGATAGACAAAAATGTCATGGGGACTGCGATGAAGAGCAGGAATCCCGTTGCCTTGTTCACTGTGGTGTGAGGGAAACTGCAACGCCCGTACATCATAAGTGCCGAAAGCTGATTCACGATTTTAATTGCGACAATTACTCCTGCCCATAGCCACAGCCATAGCGGCAGTTCGAGTATCGGCAGGAGTTTCCAAACACAACAAGCCACGAAGCAAATGTCAGCCAAGCTATCCAGCAACGCTCCCGTCTTGGTAACGCACTTCAGCCTTCTTGCCAGCCATCCGTCGGCAATGTCGCTAATGCCGCGAGAACATAGATTATCCAAAACGGACGAAGCAGCGAGAGCCGTCCGAGCTCGCTCGGAGATGGCCGAGTCGTGACGGACGAAGGCATAGCCAATACCACATCCGTCACATCACAAAGGAGCAGACCTACAGAGCCTGCAATCCTGAGCGTAGAAATGATGTTCGGCAACTGAGTCATTCTTCGTATCCTAATTGACCTGGTAGGCGGAGTTTCTCCTTCTGGGGGAATGTGGCCTCGTATGCTTCGAATGCCTCTGGGTTCTCATCGGCCACGAAATAGTCCTTCGGCGGACAATATTCTGCATAAAAATGTGATGAATAGCCGCTCCGGCGGAAGCCATCTCCCCGTTTTTCGGGGAGAATTCCGTGTGACGAACGGTAAGTAATTGGATCTGTGCTACGGGATAAAATGAACGCAGGTACGGGTAAACCTTTTTTTAAGTACGGAGCAAATGCTCTGAAGGTACGGAGTAAAGTTAAAACTGCGACAGTGGATGCTAAAACTGCGTCAATGGATAATAAAACTGTGCCAATGGATGTTAAAACTTCGTCAATGTTTGGTATTTTTAAGAACAACAGCTATCTTTGCAAATTAATATGCGAAAACTATGTATGCAAAGTATATCAAACGAGAGGTTGCCGATTTAAACGGTACGGGCCGTACGCAGGCTTGCTACAAGATGGAATTGCAATCCATGAACTTTCAGCAGTTCGTGGATTTGTGCCATCGTGAGGGAAGAATGGACGAGAGCCAGATCCTTGGCGTGTTGTCGCTGGTTAGCGAGAAACTGGCTTTGTGTATGGCGGAAGGATTTTCCGTGAAACTGGACGGCATCGGCACCTTCAACGCCAAACTCGGCGTAAGAAGCGACATGCTGCCAGATGCTTTCGAGGAGGGCGAGTCAAGCCGTAATGCGAGGAGTATTATGGTGAATGGCGTGTCGTACAGGGCTGACAAGGATCTGATTAGGAATACCGACCGTAAGTGTACGCTGGTGAGAGGTGGGGAAAGCAGGCTCAAAAAGTCGCCATTCACACTGGAAGAGCGCATCCAGAAAGCACGTGACTTCATGAAGGCCCATATGTTTATGAAAGTACCCGACTATGTGCGATTAACGGGACTATCGCGTTCGACGGCAGCAGAAGAACTCCGGAAACTGGCAAGCGATCCCTCAACAGGTATCACAAGCAGGGGCCAAAGGAGTCACAAACTTTACATCCTGCGCCCTGAAGCCGTAAAATAGCGCTGCATTAGCAGAACACCTCCAATGGCCAGTACAATACTGCCGACGATGACTGGTGCATCGGTCAGGAAGATGACTGGTATTTTTGCCATTTGCATGTCGCCAAGCCCCAGCCAGCAGTAGATTGCAAGGAGCGTAGCCGTCAGATTGTGGCCTGCATGGAGTGCGATGCCATACCAGATGTTCCGCGACCAGATGAACACCAGGCCGTATACCATAGCAGCAAAGAATGCACCAGGGAAGTTGCGCACATGAAGTATGCCGAACAGCACAGCCATCACCACGCAAACAGCGACATGTACACCTCGCCGACGGAAGGGCGAGATGGCCATTTGCCTGAAACACAACTCTTCGAGTACAGGAGCCAGCAATACGGCATGGATGCTGGCTATCAGGTCTTCACGCAACTCTGATGTCGTATAGGTCAACGTTTCCAGTTGCACGGTGTGGAAGAGCGACGTGAGACCATAGACGAGATATCCCTCTGCGACAAGCCACAAAGGAGCTATCATCAACAGCCCGATGATGATGGGCCATTTCGGCACTTTCAGCGAGAATTGTCTGGCAGAGGTGAACAATTTCGGCTCAACACGTTTCACGAGGAAAAACGTCAGTATGATGCAAGCCAATGTGAGCAGGCACGATAGCAAATCGCTGGCAATGGTCGGGCTGTCACCATCCAACGGCAGTGCCGTCAGGTAAATAAGTGCATAGCCGTATGCAGCCGCGAGTATCGGCATCAGGGGCTTCAGTATGCTGGTTATTTTCTTCATATCGACTGCAAAGATACGAATAAGTGAGCGAAATGCAAAATAAATCATTTACATTCTTGCTTTCTGCTTCTCGCCGGCACCACTTCCACGATATTTCGAGCGGGCCTCGTTGAACTTCCAATTGAGGTTGACGAGGAAGGTGCGACGGGCAGGATTGTGCGTTGTCAACTCTCGGTATCCGTAGACGATAGCGTCGGTCTTGTTAGTATGGAAGGGATCGCTGCAACGGAGGTCGAAGGTCAGCGTGCCCATGCGCTTCAGGTTGAAGTCGCGCTGCAGGCCGACGTTGGTGAAGAGACGGGGCTTGGTCATGCGGAAATTGTTGTAGTCACCTTTAGAATACCACTGGGCAGAGACATTGAGGCGGAAACCGTGAGGCAATTCGATGTCATTCTGCCAGCCGATAATGAACCAAGGGCGGTTGAGCGTGATGGTGGAGCCGACAGCCGTGGGCGACTTGAAGTCCTGTATCTGGGTGATGACGCTCCATGCCGGATGCCAGCA
>CADCDY010000184.1 GCA_902800245.1 uncultured Prevotellaceae bacterium | reverse complement strand
CCATTCGGTCCGATGAAACAATTCATCTTCGGCGAGAGCTCCAATTGGGTCTCTCCGATGTTCTTATAATTCAATATCGACAGCTTCCTAAGTATCATTGCGAGCGCAAAGGTACGAAATTATTTTGTTTTTTTTTGGTTTTTTGCTCACTTATTTGTACCTTTGCACCCGATTTACGCCCGAACAATAAAAAAAAAATTAAAATAATGGCAAAAAACAACGTAAAAGCAGCTCCTGAAGCTATGGAGCAGCAGGTCACTAAGACCGAAGCCTTCTTCGAGAAAAATAAGAAGGCCATCATCATTTGTGTGGTTGCAATCATCGCAATCGTCGTATTAGCTATTCTCGCTAAGAACTACTATTTCGAGCCTCGTGCTAACGAAGCCAGCACAGAACTGGCTAAGAGTCAGGATTTGTTCCAGCAGGAGCAGTACGACAAGGCTCTGGCAGGTTTCCAGAAGGTTGCTGCCGACTACAGTTCAACAGATGCAGGCAATCTGGCTCAGCTTTACATCGGTCTCTGCCAGGCTAACCTCGGCAAATGGCAGGAGGCTGTCAACGCCCTGGAGAATTTCAGCGGCAAGGATGACCAGATGATTACTCCCGCTGCTGAGGGTGCACTGGGTAATGCTTATGCAAACCTCAACCAGCTCGACAAGGCCGTAGAGCACCTGAAGAAGGCTGCTTCAATGGCTGACAACAACTCGCTGTCACCCACATTCCTCATTCAGGCAGGTGAAATCCTTGAGAGTCAGGGTAAGAAGGACGAGGCTTTGAAGCTGTATCAGGAAGTGAAGGAGAAGTACTTCAACTCCATGCAGTATCAGACCATCGACGCCTATATTGAGCGCTGCAAGTAATTGACTTCCGACAATTATGGCGACTAAAAACTTATCTGAATACAACACTGCTAAGGTACCCGATGCGTCGAATATGATATTCGGCATCGTTGTGGCAGAGTGGAATCCAGAAATTACAGGTGCACTCCTCGAGGGGTGCACCTCTACTTTGGAACGTCATGGAGCACTGCCTGAGAACATCCATGTCAAGACTGTTCCCGGTTCTTTCGAACTCATCTATGGTGCCCACCAGATGACATTGAACGATGGTTACGACGCTGTCATCATCCTCGGTTCGGTCATCCGCGGCGAAACGCCACACTTCGACTACATCTGCCAGGGAGTCACCGCAGGTATCGCTCGTCTGAACGCTACCAGCAACATTCCCGTTATCTTTGGACTGCTTACCACCGAGAATCTACAGCAGGCTCAAGACCGTGCCGGAGGCCGACTGGGCAACAAAGGCGACGAATGCGCCGTGGTTGCTATCAAAATGGCAAAGTTCTAGAATAATCTAGAATATCTAGAATAAAAAGATAAGCCAGTCAATTTCGACTGGCTTTCTTTTTTACTTTTCTCCTATGCGGGTATACACAAATCCCATGTCTTCCAATTCCTGTCGGTCGTAGATATTTCGGCCGTCAACGACAACATTGCCGTTCATGACTTTCTGAATAACATTCCACGACGGTAGACGGAACTGACGCCACTCAGTCATCAGGGCAAAGACATCGGCTCCATCAGCAGCATCGTACATATTCTTGGCATAGAACACGCTATCACCAATACGACGCTTACACTCGTCCATAGCGATGGGGTCGAAGACGCGCACCGTGGCGCCGTCCTTCAACAGTTTATCGATGACAACCAACGCCGGAGCCTCACGCATATCATCAGTCTCGGGTTTGAAACTCAGGCCAATAATGGCTACGGTCTTGCCCTTCACACTACCAACAGCCTTGATAATCTTGTCATATACTATCGACTTCTGACGTTCGTTGACACGCTCGACAGCCTCGATGACCTCCATGTGGTAACCATTGTCCAAACCTGTATGCAACAGCGCCTTCACGTCCTTGGGAAAACACGAACCGCCATAGCCGCAACCGGCATAAAGGAATTTTGTGCCGATACGGGCATCCGTTCCAATACCCTTACGCACGGCATCTACGTTGGCGCCTACCCTTTCGCACAGGTTAGCAATATCGTTCATGAATGAGATACGCGTAGCCAGCATGGCGTTAGCAGCATACTTCGTCATCTCAGCCGAGGGGATGTCCATGAAGATGACACGGAAATTATTAATCAAGAAGGGCTTGTACAGGCGCGTCATTACCTCCTTGGCTTTCTCCGATTCCGTACCGACCACCACACGGTCTGGCGACATAAAATCCTTGATGGCAGCACCCTCCTTCAGGAATTCTGGATTTGAGGCCACGTCGAAGGGAACATCGACGCCGCGCTTGTCCAACTCTGCCTGGATGGCGGCCTTCACCTTCTTGGCAGTTCCAACAGGTACCGTCGACTTCGTCACCAAAATGGTGTACTTGTTGATGTTCTGACCAAACTGTTTAGCCACGGCCAACACATACTTCAAGTCGGCACTACCGTCCTCATCAGGGGGCGTTCCCACAGCTGAGAACACAACCTCAACATCATCCAACACCTCAGTCAGGTCAGTCGTAAACTGCAAGCGTCCGTATTCCACGTTGCGCTTTACCAGTTCTTCCAGACCCGGTTCGTAGATGGGCATGATGCCATTCTTCAACTTCTCGATTTTCTGTGTGTCTACATCGACACACGTCACATGTGCTCCCATTTCGGCGAAGCACGTACCGCTTACCAGACCAACATATCCGGTTCCTACAATTGCGATATTCATAATGAGTAATGTCTAATATTTCGCGCAAAGTTACAAAATATTTCAGTCCCCTGCAAACATTTGCCGGAAAATTTGGCTATTTCGCGAAAAAGATGTACTTTTGTAGCATCATCAAAACAACTTCATTATGAAATTCATCAGTTGGAATGTCAATGGTCTGCGTGCTTGCGAAGGCAAGGGATTCAGCGAGACCTTCAGGCAGTTGGATGCCGATTTCTTCTGCCTGCAGGAGACGAAGATGCAGGAAGGTCAACTCGACCTGCAGTACGACGGTTACGAGAGTTACTGGAACTACGCCGATAAAAAGGGGTACTCCGGCACAGC
>CADCDY010000183.1 GCA_902800245.1 uncultured Prevotellaceae bacterium | reverse complement strand
CAGGAACTGCACGTTGTTGCCCGTGCCGCAGAACGATGCCAGGTGCGGGCGGTTCTTGTGGTAGCGCTCGTAGGGTGCACGGTCGTTGATGCTGGGCATGGTCATGGTACCCTTCAGCTTGTTCAGTTCCTTGGGCAGCATGGAGTCCAGCTCCTCCCAGCACATCAGGCCGTACTGCGCCAACATGACGTTGTTCACCACCCGCGGCTCCACCCACGACGCCACCATCGCCACGAGCCACTTCTTCAGGTACTGGTAGAACAGGATCTGCTCGTCGGCATCGCCCCGGACGTTCACCGTCAGCGACAGTCCCATGATGGCGTCGCCCTTGTCCGGCGTCCATGGAGGCAGGTGCTCCAGATAGTAGCGGAAGGGGTGGTACGCTGGTACGTAGTTGGAATTGATGATGTTCTGCAGATGCTGCTTGATGACCGGCTTCTCCGTGCAGAGCTCATCCCACAGCGTGTTTTCTTCACGGTCGTCCAAATCTGTGTAGCCGTCCGTCACCCCACCCTCCCCGCCGAAGATGGTCAGTAGTCCCTGGTCGTTCTCGCCGATGGTCAGTCCCTGCGACAGTCGGTGTATCTCCGTCCGGCCCCGCACCTCGTTGTAGCGCAGCAGGACCCGCTCAGAGAGCAGCGCCTTGATTTCCTCCGGCGTGGCACAGGTTTCCTGCCACGGTTTCTTGTGTCCGCCGTCGCCAGCGTCCACCGCTCTCTTCTTCCGTTTCTTCTTTTCTTCGTCCATAAATGATATCTTTACATTCCGCCGGCAAAGATACGGAATGTTACAGATGCTTCAAAGCATTTCCTCGATTACTGAGTACCTATTCGGTAAGAGGTAATTTGGGTACATCGCAGATAAAATCTACCTATTCGCTTAGTTTTTTATAGCGTTTCAGTTGTACATAAAATGCGTTTTCACTTCTGCTCAGGTTAGAGTGAGTAAACATATACGCAGCGAGGACGGACATTGAGCACTGCAGTCCACCTTGATTGATCAGCTGTGCTAAATCCAAATAAATAGTCGATGGTTGTATCCGAGACAGGTCGAATTTGAATTCGTTAAGTTTCATCACATCTTCCGTTTCGCCAATCAAGAAAGGTCGCCACGTTTCTATAACCTTTTGTAGATTCTCATGACTGTTCTTTCGAAACAAGGCTGACAAAGGAGTTTCATCCTTGACAATGTCCTCTTTCTTTTCCATAGTGCCGTTCTCCCTCCCTACACAGGGAGGGACGGGGAGGGTCTCCGGGGTGTGGGGCTTCCCAATGTTTATCTGTTTATCCACATACTGGCTGCCTGGGGCATAGATGAACATGGGGCTGCCTTGGTGAACCTTGTCTTTGCGGTGCAGTTGCTCCAGCAGTTCGTTCACCTTCTTCAGGACATCGGCGGGCAGTATGTCGCCAAGCCCTCCCAGAAAGTCTGGGACTTCTTCATTGTGATTCATTTTCACGTTTTCCGTTAAATTTCTGATAATAAACACATATAAATACGCCGTGAGGCGAGAGAGAGAAACAACGGAGGAACGTGGGTTGAATAGTAAATAACAGCATAGTCTCTCGGGTTTCCGCAATGACCCATGAACAAATGCCTTTACTACCAATGCCCACGTATCCGTTGCCGTATACGTGAGCCGGCAGCCAACTTGCTTTGTTCATGTCTTTAGAATTGCGGTTCGAGAGACCTACAAAAGCTGCGGTTGCTTTTCCTGCTTATATGTATTCGGTTGCAAAATTACAAAAAATCCTGCATACTCCGACACTTTTTGCAAATTATATTATGGACTCATTGCTTTTTTCTTTATTTGAGGATTCGACTCTTACATAATATTATTCGTTTCAATTATAGTCGGTTCTTTTCCGCATTACCAGAACCAGTACCTTTATACTTCGACGGGGTGACGTTGAAACGGTAACGCAAGGAGAGGGTGACACAACGGGAATCGTTGTCCTCCATCTTGCGGAACATCATGCGGTTGCTATAGAGCGTGAAGCGGTTGATGGCACCATTGAAAAGGTCATTGCCTGAGAGTTTGATGTTTAGGCGACGCTTGAAGAAGTCCTTGCTGATACTAAGTGAGAATATGGGGTTGGTGCAATCGAAATTGGCATTAGCACCACTGTTGCCGTGGGTGTGCATATTGAAGTCGGCCTGCACCAGCCAGTCGTATGGAAACGAGACGATGTTGCCTAATTGCAAGGATAACATGGGCTGACTGAAACTCTTCTGTTCACCCAAAAAGTCCGCTTTGAACCACGGTTTCATCAATGAGATATTGTACTGGGGTGTCCATGTTACCTCATGCCCTAATTTGATATTCTTCTGTGCTCCCAGCGTAATGGTAAGCCAGTCGGCATGGTTGTAGTTCTTATAGGTCACAAGGTTCACCTTACTATCGCTCTCCAAACTTTCTGCCGTGTAGAGGATGGGGTCTACACAATGAGAGAAATTTGTATTCAGATAAAGCCACTTCCACATAACCATAGCATTCACATTATGATACTTGATAGGCTTCAGGTAGGGATTACCCGTTTGCATGTTCAGACGGTTCTCATAGATGACATCACTACTCAACTGCCAGTAAGACGGGCGCCTAATGCGCTTGGCATAACTGAAAGACAATTGCACCTTCTTCACAGTAGTTGATAGGGAAAACGATGGAAAGAAGTCATTGTAGGTACGGCTTTGGTCGTCACGACGGATGCCACCAACGAAGTATTCCGACGCCACATGCTCATAGCGCAAACCCGCAGCCAACTGAAAACGGCCAATCTGTTGGCGTAGCTCTATGAAGGGGGCAATGGCTTGCTCATGCTGTTCATTGTTACTGTTGGCAATATACCCTTCTTCGTTTTCAAAACTGCTGTTCCAGCGGGTGTTGGTGTTCACGTCGCGGTCATCATACTCGTCGCTGAGTTCCTGCTGCTGGTTGCGGTTACGCTGATTACGATAGGTATAGTCGGCATTGAAGTCGATGGCGAGCTTTCCTATCTTGCCCGTGTAGTAGAGATTCACCTGATGTTTGGGGGCACCTTCGGCTCTGTTGACACTGCTGTTCTGCAGATGGTCATACATGGAACCGTTGGCAAGCAGGTCATCGTCATAGTCGCTCCAAGTCTTCACGTAGTCATAGGTGTTTTGGTAGAATCCGCCAAAAGAGTTGTTATCGTCCAATTGGTAGTTGAAGCCGAAGCGGCCTTCAAGGAATGGATTGTGAACCTTGTTTTTCTGGTTGTTGGTAATCACCCAAAGTGTATCGGCAAAGACGGTCTGCTCGAACTCGCCCTTCTCCCACCTCTTGTTGTAAGCTCCAAAGAGATTTGCAAACAGTTCCATCTTTCCAGTGCGGAAGGTTAGGTTGATGCGCTCGTTATTCGCAAAACCATGTCCCTTCCGACTCCATGATGACAACTCTACACCTAAGCCTTCGCCCGCAGCGCGTTTGGTGTGAATTATGATGACCGCATTGACGGATGCGTCATATCGGGCACCGGGATTCTGAATCACCTCAATGTTCTTGATGTTGTCCGACTGGATGTTCCTCAGTTCCTGTAAGTCGGTCAGCTTACGGTTGTTCAGATAAATCAAGGGCACACCCTTACCCAGGATTTCAAAGACATCTCCTTTCTTTGAAATAGTCGGTACACGGGAAAGCACATCTTCGGCGGTGCCCATTCGTTCCATCACAGTCCCCTCCACATTCATGACCAGAGAATTGCCCTGTAACTGAACCTTGGGCCGCTCGCCAGTTACAACGACACCGTTGATGGTCATCGTTTCGGGCTTCATTTGAATGGTACCCACTTGCTCATTATTGCATAGGCGATAGACGGTCTTGTAGCCCACGTATGAGATACGGACAAGAACGGTAGGCTGCTCGTAGGGGATGACAAAAACGCCAGCCTCGTTGCTCACGCCTCCACCGATTACTGTCGAGTCTGATGGATGAAGCAGGTAAACATTGGCGTAGGGCACAGGCTGGCGGTTCTCGTCAATAATGGTGCCCGTCAGATGACGTTCAGTCTTATGGGTACATTCCACAAAAATTTCGTTTTCGCCACGCTTCACGACCCGGACGGGATAGAAGCCAATAATCTGCATGATAGCCTCTGTGACAGTCTTGTGCTTGATGCTGGTAGTCACGCGAAAGTCTTCCAAATCGTTGTAAAGGAAGCTGATGTAATAATCGCGAGACTGCTCGTTGAGGTCACGCAGAGCCTCCGACATAGATACATTGTCGTAACTGCGCGTTATTTTCTGCGCCTGAACGTTGATGAAACAGAACAGGGCAATAAGGGTCATCATTAAATGCTTCATCATCGGATAATCAGTTTACCGTCCTCTACAGCCATATTGACATGCTCGAACATATTCAACTTTTCGACTACCTCTTGCAGACTGTCGTTCCGTTTCCAAACGAAATAGAAACGGAGTTGCTTAGCCTGATCGTTCTGCAAGTCCATACCGATGTGATGATAGGCTGCAATGTCCTTGGCAATGCTATCCAGCGTAACATTGTCGAAAACAACTGGTGTTGCCATGACAATGGTGTCGCTTTTGATGGTATCAGCCGATATGACAGGTTGATGAGAGTCTGAAATCTCTGTTTTTTGAACAGGGGCTTTTGTGTCTTTTTCTACAACGTTACGAACGATGTGGATAGTTGCAAAAGCCATGCCTGTGATAAAGAGTACACTAATGAATGTTGCGGCGACCTTCAGCCATTCGCGACGGGGTTTACTTTCGTTGTAATGGGTCTTTGAAAAGCGCTGCCACTCGGCATCTACGTTTGCAGTATTCTTGCTTTCATTTTCCCAAGTCATGGCCTGCTTCAACTGCGCCGTAGCCTCCATGAGTTCGTGCACTTCGGGGTCTTTCAGCATTGTCTCCAATGTCTGTTCCGAGTAGTTTTCGGGATGCTCCTGCATATCGAGCAGCATCTGGATTTTTTCGTTCAGTTGACCTTTGGTCTTCTTCTCTCTCGACTCGGCAAAGCCCAAACGAGTTTGGCTTTGCTCTCGCTGTTCGTTCAGTTCCATAGTCCTATCTATTTTTCTGTTTATACTCCTTGATCGTTGTCATCGCTTTCGTCAGGTGTTTGTAAACCATCACCTTACTGATGCCCAGTTCGTTGGCAATATCCTGATACTTCATGCCTTTCAGGTGTCGCATTTGGAAAACCATTAGTGTCTGACCTGTCATGTTTCGTCTGGCATACTCCATCAGTCGCTCCCACCGCTCTGCGTAGGCAGGTTCTGTTTCGCCGTAAGTCAATGGCTCTTGGTTAGAAGAATTGGAGATTTTCTCTGCGGTGTAAGCCTGTTCAAACCTCGCCCTCACCTCCTTGTGCTCCAACAGGTTCAGGCAACGATTCTTTACGCTCGTTATCAGATAGCTCTCAACATTCTTTGGCATAATGTCCGTCTTCACCAGCGTAGCAAAGACCTCGCTTACCACGTCGCGCGATTCCTCGTCGTCGTAGAGCATCGTCCTCGCCAACCGTATCATCCGGTCGTAGTGTTGACGGAAAAGCCGTTCTATCTCTATTTCTTTCATCTACTATAATAGACAGGAAAAGGTATCCAAAAGCTAACCAAAATTCTAAAATTTTACAGAAAAAAGATATCCGCACCAGTTCCACTGTGCAAATAAACATAGTCATTTCTACCTATTTATATAGTAGGCAGAAAGCGAAAATGTTACAGTTCATAATTCATCAGTTTTGTTTGGCAAAGGTACGGAAAACGGCACGAAAAAGCCCTCGGCAAAGCCCGGAAATCGGGTGCCGAGGGTGAAAGTCTTAAACTACTTAAAGAAAGTGGCGCTATTTTTCCGCTTCAAACGTGAGAAAAGAGGCGAGGTCCTGCAAGGCAAGGTGATGCACGATGCCGGGACAACGACGTAGCAGCAACTCGTAGCGCTCGCGGGCCGTGGCGCGGTGGAGGTCGAGGTAGCAGGCGCGGTGCTGTCTGAGGATGAGTTCGCCGACAACACTGCGCAGTTCCATCGTCTCCATGTTCTGACGAAACATCTGCAGCATCTGTTCGCCCGTGACACGGAGCACACGGCTGGGCATCATCGCCTCGATAGTGGTCTGGGCAGGACGCCCGTCGAGGCAGTTGGGATAGTCGCCCGCAAACTCGCCCGCGAACGAGAACCACGTGATATGTTCCCTGTCGTCGCTGATGCCGTGCGTCACATACTTGAAACAACCATCCGTCACGTAGCCAAACCAACGCGACGGGTCGCCCTCGCGCTCCATCTGATCACCCTTGCGGTAAGACACCGCCTCACCCTCACGCTCGCAA
>CADCDY010000182.1 GCA_902800245.1 uncultured Prevotellaceae bacterium | reverse complement strand
GGTAGGGGGAATCATCCATACTGCCAAGAAATAAAAGCTATATTTCCCGACCTCGTGCAACTTTCATTTTTGCGTTTTTCAGTAGCTTTCAGTTCAATTTAATTGGGTTAATACAGCATGGAAAACCGAATCAGCTGGATCCAACCTCACTGACACAAATAATAACAAGAATCAGCCTGATTTGACCTCACAACATGACATTGTGATCTTGAATCAGCCTTATCCAAGTTAGTAATGTAACATTGTTGGTTCGGATAAGTCTTTTCCAAAATGACGAGAGTACAGTCTATGTTTAAAAATTTACGGGTTCTCCATAATCCTTACTGTTTTTTGAAAGTTTGACATAAAGTGAATGGGTCACGAATTGTTATTTGAGTCACAAAGTTACAGCATTCTCTGCGAATACACCCCCGACAAGACCGAAAAAATGCTGTCGGGGGTGAAAGTCTGAACAATGTTCAGTGGTTTAGTGAATATTTGGAATTCTGGCTATACTTTTTCGTTATAATTCTGTTATTCTGATACCGCCTTTGGCGTTTGACTCTCGCCTTGCTTTAGTTGTAGATGCGGGCGTTCCCAGATTTGCCAGTCGTCAATCTCTTTGAAGAGACGAGTAAGGACGTCTTTATAATCGTCGGGATAGATCATCGTATAGACGAACCATAGTTTATGATTGACCATAATCTTGGTGTAATAACTATAGCCGTCGATGCGACAGCCATTTTCACATTGTGGACCGGAGAGGATGAAGTAATCGCTGCCGAGTTTGCGGTCTGTCGCTTGAAGCACCTGTGCCAATGAGTCCATACCGTCCTTTAATGACTGGCCGTTGCCCGGCATCACATGGCTCTCGATGACGATGGAAATCCATTGGTCGCCGTACTCGAAACGCATGCGGCCTTTCTCCTCCTGAAGCGAATCGGGCTGGGCAGTGAAGAACGACGGCACGCGGACAACGTAATCATAATCGGTATCCTTGTACTCGTACATATCTGCATAAGTGATTTCCCGCCCGAAGACCTCCTTGTGCGATTTCAAGCCGTTGCATGAACGGATCCAGTCGATGCTCGCAGCCACGAGGATGATTGCAATGAATATGAAGATAGCCTTTCTCATTGCTTAGTATGTTTTCATAATGGCACTGTTGATGTGCTTGTCGATGTCGGTATCGCCACGCTCAGACTTCTTGCCGTATCCGAGGCTGTAGGTCACAGTCAGGTTGATGTTCCTGCCGTCGGCCTCGCCGTAGTTCCGGATGTCGCGGCGGTAGCAGCCGTAGTCCATCGTTATGTGCTGCTTCGTATAGCGGCTGAAAGGATTGCGCACCAGTGCTTTGACAGCCCAGTTCTTGTGATTCCAACTGACGAGCCACTCATAGACGGGACGGCGGCTGATGAGGTACGGCTCGCGGATGTCGAGTGCTGTGTAAGGTGTGTGGTAGTTGAAGCGCAGCATCCAGTCGCCCGTGAGGTAGGTGACGGAGGCTTTCATGCGGAAGATATTGCGTGACAGGTCGTAGGTGTCGCCACGCAGCATGTTGTATTCCTCGATGGCGGTCACACTGAGGCGCAGCTTATCAGCAAAGACGCTGTAGGCATAAGTGGCAGTGAGCATATTGCCGTAGTAGGTGCCGTCGTTCGTGTGGCTGTCGTAGATGGTCTGAAGGTCTGCATCGTAGCGGTGCAGGATGTTGTCAAAGTAGATGCTGTTGTCGTAGGACACGGAAATCTTTGACTTGCCTATCTGCCCGTTGTACGACAGTGTATTGCCCAGCACTTTCAGCGGGGCGAGGTCGGGATTGCCCTTGACAGCCTCGAAGAACGAGGTGGGTACGGTCATGTCGTTCTTGTTCGACGGGTCGAAAAGCGTGTGGGTGAAAAGGCCGTTGAGCGCGAGAGAATGCTTTTGGTTCAGGGTATAGTTGCCGCCGTAGAATGCCACAGGACTGCAATAATTGTAGTGACTGTCGTTGAGTTTGACGGCAGAGTTCGACACGCCAGCCGACACGTAGTAGTAATACTTCTGCGCTGAGCCGCTGAGTTGAACCAGTCCCATCGTCACGTCGGTGGTCAGCCGCTGATTGCCCGCCGAGGTTCCTGTGTAGGTGTCCTTGTAGTGGTTGTGGTCGTGTGTCAGTGAGCCGGAGAGTGTGAGGCCATTCTTCCATGACTTGTAGTAGCGTGCGTTGCCTCGGATGGCATTGTTGTCCTCGGTCACATCGGAGGTCATCGCGCTCTGGGCGGTCTCCGTGTAGCGGCTGTTGTATCGGTTGTGGCCGAACGAGGCCGACGCGGTGAAGTCGAGCGTCTGATCTTTGGGCAGCCAGAGCGTATAATTGGCATAGACGGCAGGGGCGAGTCCGCGACTGTCCGACGAGGTGAGCCGTTGGGTCGTGCCGTCATAGCGTCCCGTGTAGAGAGCCTTCATCGCCGCCTCCGCGCTGGGCATGGCCTGACGGGTCAGACTGACGTAGGCGTTCAGTCGGTGGCTGTTGCCCGTCGATGTCAGTTTCAGGCGTACGGCCTGGTTGTTCGTCTTGCGGAGGGATGACTCGCTTGTAAAGTCCCGTGTCAGCCTCGAGCGGTCGGAAAAGGTAAAGTCCTCGTGCCCTTCCGAATAACTATGGTCGTGAGCCCAATCACCCGATGCCGTCAGCGACAGCGTAAGTCCCTTCCTGGTGAAGTCGGTAAAGGCCAGATAGTCACCCGACTTGTAGGCCAGCCCCTCGGTAGCTGACAGATAGACGTTGCCGCCGTACTCCAATTTATAGGTGATGAAGTTTACCAGTCCCGCCTTACCCGCATACTTGCCGCTCGGTGTGCGGATGTACTCGATGCTGCGGATGTTCTTGGCCCGTAGTGTCGCCACGTCCTCAGCCAGTGCCTCCATGCCATTAATACAAATCACCACTTCACCACCGCTGTGTGTCGTGATGCTCCTTGTATGTGGCGACACGTCCAGTTCCGCCGTCTGCATCACGCTCAGCAGGTCGAAGCCGTTGGCCGAATGTTTCTTCTCCAGCGTCGTCGGCAGCAGTACAGTTTTGTCGGCCATCTCTATCTGTCCG
>CADCDY010000181.1 GCA_902800245.1 uncultured Prevotellaceae bacterium | reverse complement strand
AGAACCTTCTGAATGTGATTTCAACGTTCTGCCTGATTCCAGATAGGTTCGTTCCGTATCTCGGATACTCTCGGAACTCTTTTCCGTCATCTTGTTATAGCCGGCATCAATAGAGAAAATAGCCTTGCCGAATTGCGTTGTCATGTTTCCGTTGATACTGGGTGCTTTTGTGGTGCTATAAGAGAGGTTTACCCCTCCAGTGACACCATTAAAGCTACGGCCATCCATCATCACGATGTTCAGGATGGCATTCACGCCCTCGGCATCTTCGCGGGCTCCAGGGTCGGTGATAACCTCGATACGCTTCACCATCGAGGCGGCTGGGATCAAGATGACCGTTTTTGTATATCTTAAAACTGCTGTTTCCTTTAACCTTGATATTATCTTCGCCATCAACGGTTACCATCGGCACCTTGCGCAACATGTCGAGCACAGTCAGCGTCTTTGACTCTTCATCAGCCTGGACATCATAACCTACGCGGTCGATGTCCTGTTTAATCAATTGTCGTTGAGCCTTAACGGTAACGCCTTCTAATTCCTTATTCCATGTAATGGAGTCGTTTTGCACCTTTGTGCTGTCGGTTTGTGCCATCCCGAATGTTGCTGTCGAAAACATGACAAGCAAGAGCAGAAATTTTCTGTAGTGTTTCATCTTATTCATTATGATTATTATTCCCTTGAGATTTGACTTTTCCCCAGTTTGTATGACGCAAGAGGCTATCTGCTTTCTCTATCATTTCTGAAAGTTCTTCAGTAGGTTTCTCTTCTTTGCGTGCAAGAGCGAGAAAACGTTCATAGTATTCCTTGGCTTGTCTGCCGTCTTGTGAGCAGTAGAGATAGGCATTAGCTAAATTGTAATAGGTAGCTATGGATGTAGGATTATACGCCAAATGTTCTTTCCATGTTGTGATGGCTTCCTGATAGTGTTCTGTCATATAATAGCCTTCGCCTTCGGAGAGGGTGATGGCTTTCATCACAGTGGTGTCAGGACGGAGCAGTTCCCTGGCCAGACTCAGGTAAGCCAGTCCCTCTTCATAACGCTTGGTGTCGACACAGACCACGCCAAGGCGCCAAGCAGCACCAGCGTGTTGCATCTGGGAAAGGGTTAAGGCTGCTGACAGGTGTGTATAGGCACGCTCAAGGTCTTTGATTTTTGAATAGCATAGGCCGGCAGAGTAAAGAGTTTTGAAGGTGGAGTCGCCCAACTCGAGTAGATGACTATATATCATGATTGCTGCTGTGAAGTCGCCATTCATAATCCATGCGTCAGCCAACGCCCTGTGCACAGGGATATTCGTGGAGTCTCTCAGACTGTATTTCAGTCCGCAGATGATACCTTTTTGCGGTTGATCGACTTTTGTATATGCGAGTATCAGATTAGCAACTACCTCGCCATCCATAGGATAACGATTTACCAGCTGACTTGCCCAGTAGATAAACGAGTCGTTGTCGCCTTGTTTCTGATAACTGAAAGCTAACTGCCGGAATGATTCGTGGCTTAGACTGTCCTCTGGGACGAGCTTTAAAATATCTGATGCCTGGCGATAGTTGGCACGCTTGTAGTAACAATCGGCTAACCTTCTTGCAATTGAACAAGGAACAGCTGCACTCCTTTCTGCACCATCCTTAATCTTCTGGATAATCTCCTCTGCTTTTTCTGGGGGTAAAGAATCGAATTGTTCAAGTAGGTCAAGCGGTATCTTCGTTTCTTCTGCTGTTTTAACGGATACCATTCCCTTCCCGATATCGTATGCCTTCTGATAATAGTTTAGAGCCTCAAAGGTATTATACTGACTCATACAACTATCACCCTTAAATATAAGGATGGCAAGAGAATCCTTATCAGACTCTGTTATTCTCTTTTCTGGTAGCCTCTCGCCTTTGGCAGAGAAAGAGGCTGCCAGAGCGAAGAGCGTGACAATGATGGTTTTCTTGTTCATAATCTTTTCGTTTTTATTCTTGCAAAGTTAAGTCTATTATTTGGTACGTACAAGGAAAAGGCGGAAAATCACACAATAGGGGTGTTACAGCGTTTTTTTACTTAAAACGCTGATAATAAACAATGTAGGGGAATGGCTACTTCAAAAAAAGTGTCAGATTGTAACGCTTATTTAGCTGCAATCAGTTTATAAAGCTGCAACATCTGGGATTTTAGAAGATCAGCATCGAGGACTTTCGTTAGTGAATCCCTATAGGCACGACCATAAAAAAGAGTACTGAATGTCTGAGCTAACAACTCAACATCAATTCCAGACTGAACTTCTCTCCGTTCTATGGCCTGGGTAATGACCTGTTGCCACACTTGCTGCTCTCTATCCATACACTGCTGGTAACTCATAAACAAATCCGGAAGAATGGATGCTACCTGCTGGATAATATTGAGATAGGCACGGCTGCACACCGCCGTCGAAACATCATCGCCAATAAGCTGCTTCACTTCTTTCATGGTTCGCTTAACACCTTTCACATAGGCATCAATGAAGTCATGAAGCGAGGGGTCTTTGCCATACTTAATTTTCATGTCAATACTCTGCTTGTCAATGACAAACATCTTGATAACCTGACGGAACAGGTCTTGTTTGGTATCAACATAGTGGAAGATGGCTCCCCGACTCATACCCGTGGCCTTCTCTATATCGCTAAAGCTGACACCGTCATATCCGTGAAGAATGAACAGTCGGAATGTCGTAGCGAACAGCTCCTCTTTGTGGCTTTTTCTCATAATCTTTCTCTTTCTGCCTGCAAAGTTACATTATTTATTTTATATATGTATCATTATTCTTAAAAACTTTGAATTATTCTTTAAAAATACCAATCGGTCGGTTTTGTCTCGAAGATAATGCTTACCTTTGCGTGCAAAACGAAAAGAGCATGAAGAAAATCGCTTGGATACTGGTAGTCATCGCTATGATAACAGGGTGCAGTGAGGCACGGCATCCTTTGTTGAAGGAGGCGGCAGACATCGTCCATCAACGTCCGGACTCTGCACTCGCGCTGATAAGTCGGGTGGATACGGCATCGCTGTCGGAGAGTGAGAGTATGGAATACTGTTTGCTGAAGGTAATGACGGATTATATCGTGCTGCACCATGCTGACGGCGACTCTCTCGTATCGGCCTGTGTGGACTACTATGACAAGCATGGCGATGACTGGCATCGGGGCAGGGCCTACTATTACAGGGGCGGCATCAGAAGGCATTTACTTGGCAGGACATTTGATGCGATTAAGGATTATAAGGTGGCTGAGACGATTGCCGAAAATGAGGATGACGAGTTGCTGAAGAACATGGTGTATGAGAATCTGGCCTTTGCCAACTACTATTGCATCAATCCTCTTCTCGTCTTAAGATATTCACAGAAATTCCATGAGAGCAGTATGGAACTTAACGATAGTCTCATGACCCTCAGGAGTCTCCACATGTGTGCAGCA
>CADCDY010000180.1 GCA_902800245.1 uncultured Prevotellaceae bacterium | reverse complement strand
TCCTTTTCTAATGGCGATGTGGGTTCGAAAGGATCCGACCTGTATGAGTAAATATACTTATTTTCACTCTCCCAATAGATTTGCTTGAGTTTCAACAAGGAATGGTAGGAAAGCGTGTTCTCCCAACTGAAACAGTATTGGGCTAATGAATCTGTTTCTGAAGGAAGAAAGCCGATAATCAGTTTGTCGCCCCTTGCCTCAAAATAGTATGGGAATAAGAGACGAGGAGAGTCCTCGACTTCTTTCCTATTCACAAACTCCCTGCAGTATATTTCCACATTCCGGCCTTTTATCGCACTGACATCGAAACTATATGCCTGATAGCCCTTGGCATTGAGCAGCGGGATATAGTCACATCTCCTGGGCCAATCCCGTCATTGCGACGAGGGCGAGTATTATCGTAATTATTGTACGCATGTTCATAATGGTTTATTCTACTGAAACATTGCGGATGATAAAAGCACCCTGTACATCGCCCTCTATGAAATCGAAGGTGGTTGGGATGGTTTCGAACGGCTCGAAGGTGAGCGTGAAGTCAGAGTAGTAGATGTTGCCCAAAAGTTCGTCTGTAGATTCGGAGGCTTTCACCTGGGTATAGTTGTCCTCATCAAGTTTGATGCCATTGGCTGCTGTCAACTTGTATTTCTTACCGTTAGCGGTGAGGTAAGAATCTTTGGCGATGCGGAACCCATAATCTTTATGAGTGTAATAGCGGAAACTGATGGTAGTACAATCACCATTGAGTTCCATTTTGCGAATAGCGAGCTGTAGATTAGAGCTATTGTCCTGTTTGGGGCCATTAAAAGCCTCCGCCAGTCCCAGAAAATTCCCCAGTCCATAACCAATATGTTTCCAAACGATACGCTTGTCAGGTGAAATCAGGACATAATAAGGTATGGAACTATGGTCGCAATATCTGCTGCTAACACTCTTCTTGCTGTCATTCAGGTTTATACTAGTGATACGTTTACTGAATTCGTGTTTCTGCCATGCAGAAAGTTTGTCCTGGTTGATGCAGACGATTTCCAGTTTATCCTTCATCATCTCATAAAATACCTTCATTTCTGACTCAGAAGCCATACAAGGACCGCAATTGATCCCCCAGAAGTCGAGCAATACATAACGTCCGGTGGCAAGTGCTTCAAGTAAGTGATGTTTCTGTCCCTGCATGTCTGTGAGTTCTGCATCTTCGGCCTCGTCACCTATCTGTAAGACACGTGTTGGGTAGATATTGGTATGTATCTCTGCCAATCTATCCTCAGATCCTTTAGGTGCATGTGCTGCAATGGAACTTTCCAAATTCCTTAATTGGTCCATATATGGAAAGTTGGGGGTGTTTTTTGCCGTCATAGATGCGCGCCATAACCAGTAAATCGTAGCAGCATCCACAGGCATTGAGGGTAGGATGTCCATTCGGCGCTTCTCCCATTTCCCTGCAACGGAATCTTTTTTCTCTCGAGGCGCTTATGCTGTTCTGGAAGCGGACTCTCGACCTTCCACAATGGGTAGAAATTGTCAGTACCCGTAAGTCTTACGTTAATACTAGGGCTGAGAAAGATGGGCATCGCAAAATTGGGACAACCTTTGCCTTTGAGAAAGAGATGGCCTTCGGTGAGTTCTTCTACTGGTAGTGTGAAGGCGAAACGTCCGTCTTTCACTGTGTCTACAATATTTAGAAAGTTACCTGCTCCTGCAAAAACCAAAGTACTGTCCTCGAGTGCGGGTGAATAACCAGTGACAGTTGCTGTCTTTGTTTGCGCCTGCCCTGTCATTGCGACGAGGGCAAGCATCATCGTAATAATAGTTTTCTTCATATTCATTTTGTTTTTATTCTTGCAAAGTTATGTCTATTATTTGGTACGCACAAGGAAATGACGGAAAAACCGCAAAAGGGAGTGTTACAGCATTTTTGAAGCTAAAATACTGAAAATGAACAAGGTAAATGAAAAGCGACGAAGAATAAAGTGCCAAATTGTAACGCCTATTTGAGGGCGAAGACCTCATAAAGCTGTAGAATCTGAAGGTCAAAACTGTTATTGCTGAATTTCTGTTCCATAAGTCAGTCGGTTATCCTAATAATTGTATCTCGTTCCAATAGAAGAATGCCTCGGTATTGCTTTTCTTGAACTTGTTGAACTTAGTGGGCAATGGCTCCGTAATCACCGCATCTGCCAAACGCTGTTCGCTGGCAGGAGTGAAGTGGTGTACCTCTGATATGCCTTTCTCAATGAGTTTGCTGAGATAGGCTGCCTTGGAGGCATTGACAATGGCACTGTCAAGGGCGTAGTTCTCACTATGGATGAACATGCGTACCTTGCTTATGCCATTCTGAATCAACTTGAACTCTTCAGGATTTTCCATGCCTCTGAGACAAATACAACGGGATGTGTTGAAGATGTCATCGAGAACATCCTGTAACTTTGAAGGATCAGACTTGCGATAGAGCAGTTCAACGGCAGCGAACTTGTGGAATGTCTCGGCGGTAATCGTGAGGTCGTCTGTCAGGTCAAACAGGGATGCAATGTCAAATAACTGCTTGTTGATCTCCATAGAGCAGTCTTTATTGCCTTTGAAAAATGGAATGCCTGTGGTATGTGGAGCAAAGGCCGTTAGTTTGTCACCGAGCATGTCTTGATAACTTGGCAAGTTGACCATAACAGGCTCACCCTCTGCTTTCAAGAACGGACTCTGGATAGGAAGGGACATCACGTTAGTGTAATGATTCTCTTCAAACAACACATCCAATAGAATCTTGTCTTGTCTGCCTCCAGCTGGATATGACACCTGATAGAAATACTTCGCATGCTTCTTGGGTATGTCGGTACGGGAGACGCGTTCCACCAGTTCTACATCACCAAAGCCATATTCTGCCGAATAGACTTTCAGGAAGTCTTCTATCTGCGTGCCAGGAGGGCAAATGATATCAACGTCGATGGAGAGTCGCTTGGAACTGTTCAGGTGCAACATTTCGGCCGTTCCACCCTTGAATAGGAAGGGACAACCTGAACGTACCAATGCTTCGAGCAATGAAAATGCCCTGATAGCCTTTTCGGCCAAAGCGATGTCTTTTACGTGATTCTCCTTGGCGACTTTTTCTATCCATTCCAAGGATCTGCTATCTGGATGTATCATGATTCTATGGTGTTGATAATCTCTTTTATATATTCCTTTCGATTACGACGTGCTGCATATCGAAACAGTCGGCTGGTGTTGATATTGTGCATACTAAAGGCGTTCTCGAATATGGTGTAGAGTTCTGAGCCCTGGGCAAAGTTAAGTTCTCTGTCACTAGCAGCATCCACAAGTATTTTTTCTAAGGTGGGAACTGGCGTGTCAGCCACGTTGGTGATGGGCGCCTCATTGACCAAAGCATGAACTATCATGAGTTCATCAGTAGTAATATAACGTTCACATTCCTGTGCAGTTGGGTTCAGGAGGATGGACATGGCTGGAGCGTTACCTTGCAAGAAATGGAATACCGATTCCATAGCAACGCGCTCCACATCGATGAACGTCATCCTCAGCAATGGTACATGCAACATATACGGTACCAATACCCTTGGCTTCCATACGCAGAAGTCAGCAAATGGGAACTTGTCTTTTATCTGCTTGGCAAGCGTCTGTTCTTCCTCTGAGGGCTTATAGACAAAGGGCTGCTTGCTTTTTTCTGGGAAGGAATAAAGGCCATAACCAGCCTTGACAAGTTTTCCCTGTTCCACAAGACGGTTCAGCAGGACATGGGCTGATGCTTCGGATACATTGTTAGTACCCAAAGCCTGCATCAGGTCACGCCTACGAAAAGGTTTCCTTTGCCTGATGGCATAATCCAGAATCTGTTCTGCTATCGTCATATTGCCATATGTATAGTAATTCGGCTACAAAGATATAACAAATTTGGCAAACAACAAAACATTTTGCCAAAAAAGTTATTGAATTTTTCTTGGCCGTCGTTATGTCCTCAGTATGAAATGAAGGAATGAGAAGAAGAAAATGTGATTTCTTTTTTATACGTTGCTATTGTTGTCCGTGGTCTTGACGACTTTGGTGAAAAACTCCTCCTTGCTCATTAGTACGGGCTTGGGGGATGTGTCACCAGCCTGCTTCTTTACGCGATTGATAGCACGTATCATTTGATGCACCCTTTGTATCTTCATAGTGCGTGCAATCCCCTCGGCGGTGATAGGCTTATGCGCGAGGCTCTCAGCATGGGCAAAGTCAAAGTCGCTGATGTCCCAGTCCTTGAATGCTTTCTTTGTCTCAGTCATAACGTTATGAATTGTGCCATATTTGTGATGTCGTTAAAAAAAGCCGTCCTCGGACGGCCATGTCCATTCAAGAAAGAATGGCGGAGCTTAATTATTTGTTGCAAAGTTACATCTTTTATGCGATACTTCCAAATAATTTGCAAAAAAAGAGATACTTAATATCGCATTTTAACATTTCTAGGCCTTGCCATTTTCCTTATCCGACACGATGCGGACGAGTTCGTAGCGATACTTGCCAGAATCCATGCAGGCGGATAGGCGAGCGTGGTGTTCGGTTTGTAGCGGTGCTGCTCCTTGGGCATCTGTAGGAGGGGATACATGTAGGCCGACAAACGGTAGTAGCCTATGAATTCGAGGTATCG
>CADCDY010000179.1 GCA_902800245.1 uncultured Prevotellaceae bacterium | reverse complement strand
TTACGAGCCACCTGATTGGCCCACTCGTCAAGGTCTTTCTGTGTGTGCAGAATGACGGTGGGGTTACCTGTGGTTCCTGAACTGGAGTGCAGACGAACACACTGTTTGAGGGGTACACTGGCCATTCCGAAGGGATAGGTGTCGCGCAAGTCCTGCTTCGTGGTGAAGGGAATCTTGCGCAGGTCGGCAAGGCTCTTGATGTCCTCGGGTTTGAGCCCAATCTCCTCAAAGCGTTTTTTGTAGAAGGGCGAGTTCATGCAATGACGCACGGTTTTCTGCAGACGCTCCAGCTGAAGTGCCTCAATCTGCTCGCGCGACATCGTTTCGAACTCAGGATTAAAGAAATTAGATTGTTCCATAATTATGTAATTATAGTTTACGATTATCAATGACGTGAGCGCTCTTGCCCTGACTGCGCTCGATGGTGCCAGGAGCCTTTAGTTGTACTTTGGCTACAATGCTGAGTACGCTCTTCAGTTTGTTCGACAACTTCTTCTCCAGGGCGTCAACGGCAGCGGGCGTATCAAAGGTGCCTGTGAAGTACTCCTGACGCAATTCCACTTGTACGAGCAGGGTGTCGAGATTCTTGACGCGGTCGACGACAAGCATATAGCGTGGAGCAAATTCGGGCATAGACAGCACGACACTTTCAACCTGAGACGGGAATACGTTGATGCCTCGGATGATGAGCATATCGTCGCTACGACCCTCGATACGTCCCATGCGGATGTTTGTACGTCCACAGTCGCAAGGACCGTCGATAAGGTGACACAGGTCACGAGTACGATAGCGCAATACGGGCATACCTTCTTTGGTCAGTGTGGTGAATACAAGTTCACCTGTCTGACCGTTAGGCAGGGATTCCAGCGTCGTAGGATTGATGATTTCAGGATAGAAGTGGTCCTCGTTGATGTGTGAACCATTTTGCATCTGGCACTCATAGCTGACGGAGGGACCCATCACCTCAGAGAGACCATAGATGTTGTAACCCTTCAGACCCAGTCGTTCCTGGATCTCCTGACGCATCTTCTCTGTCCAAGGCTCGGCACCAAAGGCACCAATGCGTAACTTGATCTGCTCCTTCGTAATGCCCAACTTTTCCATCGTCTCAGCCAGATAGAGGGCGTACGACGGTGTACAGGCAATGCCCGTAATACCCAGGTCGCGAATCAGTTTCAGGTGTTTCTCCGTATTACCTGTTCCTGCAGGAATGACAGAGGCACCCAGATGCTCGACACCATAGTGGGCTCCCAAACCGCCAGTGAACAAGCCATAGCCATAGGCCACAGAAAAGATATCGTCGCGGGTAACGCCAAACGACGTCAGACAGCGGGCCATACACTCGCTCCATATTCCGATGTCCCTGCGAGTATAGCCTACGATGGTGGGATTACCCGTCGTACCGCTGGAAGCGTGTACACGGATGATTTCACTCTGAGGAGCAGCCTGCAACCCAAAGGGATAGTTGTCGCGCAGGTCCTTCTTTGTAGTGAAAGGCAGTTTCTTGATATCCTCAATGGTCTGGATATCATCTGGACGGATGTCCAGTTCCTGCATCTTGTTACGATAGAATGGTACATGGTGATAGACGTACGCTACTATCCTACGAAGTCTTTTGCTCTGGAGCGCGCTCATCTCGTCGCGGCTCATGCATTCTTTATTCGGATTCCAAATCATATTATTTTAGTTATGACGTTATAAAATTGTTATTTGTAGCACTCGAAAATCTTATCTATTTGCTGACGATTCATCTTGGGTGACAGCAGGCTGACAATCCATACCACAGGGAAACCTCCCACCATAGCGATAGCGCCACAGTTGATGGGATTGATGGGGTTGCCTGCCAGCATGTTGATGACCGTCAGTCCCACACCCCAGATGAAGCAAGCCCAGACACTGGCGGTAGTGACACCACGCCAGTAGAGACCCAACATAAACGGAGCGAGGAAAGCACCAGCCAGTGCACCCCAAGAGATTCCCATAAGCTGGGCAATGAACGTTGGAGGATTCAGGGCGATAAGCAGAGAGATAGCGATGAAGAACATGATCAACACGCGCATCACGACGACCTTACGGCGCTCAATTTTCTCAGAAACGATATCGTCAATGGTACCATCTTCCACCTCACCAGGCAACGACTTCTTGTCACGATAAATCAAGTCGAGCGTCATGGTAGAACTAGACGTCAGCACCAACGAAGCCAGTGTCGACATAGAGGCACTCAAAACGAGCAATACCACGAGGGCAATAAGCACGTCTGGCAATGTGACAAGCATAGCAGGAACGATAGAGTCGAAAGCTATCTTGCCTGTTGCAGGATTAATCACGGGGTCGTAGAGACGTCCGAAACCTCCGAGGAAATAGCAACCGCCAGCCACGATGAAAGCAAAGATGGTAGAAATGACAGTACCACGCTTGATGGCAGCCTCATCGGTGATGGAGTAGAACTTACCCACCATCTGAGGCAGTCCCATCGTACCAAGTGAGGTAAGGATAATGACGCCTAACAGTCCCCAAGGATCAGGACCGAACCATGTGGCAAACATACCGCTACCCGGTTCTGTGGCACCATCAGCAGGCAACAGGGCGAGTTTGTTAACGGCCTCCGTCAGTCCGCCTTGTGCAGAGAGCACAGCAGCAATGACAGCCACAATACCGAAGAGCATGATAATACCCTGGATGAAGTCGTTCATAGCTGTAGCCTTGTAACCGCCAAGTATAACGTAGACGGCTGTGAGTATCGACATGATAACCACACAATATTCATAAGGAATGTTGAAGCCCATCTCAAAGAGGCGTGATATGCCACTATAGACACCTGCAGTATAGGGAATCAGGAATACGAAGGCAATGATGGATGCTGCCACACGCAGACCCTGATCGTTGAAGCGCGTGCCGAAGAAGTCCGGCATTGTGCGACTCTCAATATGCTGCGTCATCAACTTCGTACGCTTACCTAAGATAATCCAGGCAAGCAGAGAGCCAATGACAGCATTACCAATACCTATCCACGCAGAGGACAAGCCATATTTCCAACCAAACTGTCCGGCATAGCCAACAAAAACCACTGCCGAGAAATAACTGGTGCCGAAAGCAAAAGCGGTGAGCCAAGGGCCTACGGCACGGCCACCGAGCACAAAACCATCAACACTGCTGGCCTGTTTACGGGTGTAAAGACCCACACCAATCATCACGGCCAGGAAAATGAGGGTCAAAAGAACTTTTAT
>CADCDY010000178.1 GCA_902800245.1 uncultured Prevotellaceae bacterium | reverse complement strand
CGCAACCTGTTCTGAGCGGCAATCTGCTGGCTGCAGCCCAGCATCTCGGCAATCGACTCAGCGGAATACTGGACCATATCCCTTGCGAATCCCTCTGCCTCATTCTGAAAACGAGGTGTTGACAAGCTGATGTCAGGAATCGACTTCACCCTGTCGTTCATGATTTTGGCTGATGCGAGAATAATCTGCATTTTCTCAATTCATCTTCGTCATGTGATAACCCATTCGCTTCAACTGCATTGCAGTTCCAAAAAGGTATAACTGGTGCAGGCAGGCAACGTAGCCATTGAAGGCCTCCTTAGTGCCTGGTTCGAGTCGCTGGTGCATCAAGGCATTATAGACCCGCGATGCACACTCGCCAGTCACCTTTTCCAGAACGGTATAGTCCACGCCCTGCAGCAACAGCACTTCCTCGCGGATGTATTCGTCCATCGCATCATAGCCCCGCTTGTCGCGCATATAGGCGTAAAGGTCTTCAATCTTTGAGTATATCTCCCATTCCGTGTCCCACATCTTCGCTACAGCCATGCCGATATACATCATCCAGCCGAGTGAGGCCGAAGGGAAGTCCTGAAACTCGCGGATGCCGTCAGGGATATAAGCCTTGGCTATCTCTTCCCACTTATCTTCCACGTCAGGACACTCCGGCATCCGTTCATCCACTTCTTTCATGCTCAGCAGGAACTGATGCAGGTCTTTGCGTAATTGCTCTTCAAAGCTCTCCATTTCACAAATACTATTAAAAACTCTGGCAAAGGTACGTAAAAATGGGCTTTTTTTCGTACTTTTGCAGCAATTATTAGGATAGTTTATGAAAGTAAAGATTCAAACCATGCTGGGCGACATCGTAGTTCGCCTATACGACGAGACTCCCATCCATCGCGACAATTTCTTGAAGTTGGCGAAGGAGGGTTATTATGATGGTACGCTGTTCCATCGGGTTATCAAGAACTTTATGATTCAGGGGGGTGACCCCGATTCCAAGGGTGCACCTGCTGGGAAGATGCTGGGCGTCGGTGGTCCTGACTACACACTTGAAGCCGAGATTAAGGACGGACTTTTCCATAAGCGTGGCGCATTGGCTGCTGCACGCCAGGGTGACGAGGTGAATCCTGAGCGCCGTAGTAGCGGTTCGCAGTTCTACATAGTCTGGGGAGATGTGTACAGCGAAGGCCAGCTTGGCCAGTTCTCCAAACAACTGAGGATGCAGAAGGTGCAGGATGCCTTCAATAAGCTTGCTGCCGAACATCGTGCTGAGATTATGCAGATGCGCCGTGACAGGAATCGTGAAGGTCTTCAGGAACTACAAGACAAACTGGCTGCAGAAGCAGAAAGCAAGGTTGGTAAGTCTGGTCTGACCGATGAACAACTGAAGATTTACTCAACTGTCGGCGGTACTCCCCATCTTGACGGTCAATACACCGTATTTGGCGAGGTTGAGGAAGGCCTTGATGTGGTTGAAATGATTCAAGGCACAGCAACTGGACGTGCCGACAGACCCGTAGATGATATTGAAATGAAAATGATAGTCATAGAATAGACATCATGGAATACAGAAAGATAGGCGATAACTACTATATCCGCATGGATCGAGGTGATGAAATTATCTGTAACCTCCTCGAAATCTGCGAAAAGGAATCCATACCGTCAGCCGTTTTCTCTGGAATCGGAGGCTGTCAGAGTGCAGAACTGCAGGTGTTCATTCCCGAAACTGGCAGCTTTGAGACTGAACAGTTAGAGGGGATGCTGGAGCTGGTATCGCTCAACGGAAATGTCGTAAGAGACGATGACGGCAAACTCTTCCATCATACTCATGCTTTGTTCTCATTCAAGAAAGACGGCCAGCATGGAATGGCAGGTGGGCATCTGAAAACCACAATCGTTCTATATACTGCTGAGATTGAACTGCGTCCTACTGTTGGTGGTGCTATCGGAAGGAAGTTTGACCCTGAGACTGGTACTGGATTCTGGAACTTTAAAGATTAAAAGCTATGGTACAGCGCTCGGCTTTGCCGCTTTCCAAAGGAAAGAACTATAAGGTCGTTACACTTTGTGGAAGCACCCGTTTCAAGGAGCAATACATGGAAGTTCAGAAACGATTAACGCTGGAGGGCTACATTGTCATCAGCGTAGGACTGTTCGGGCATTCCGGCGACGAAGAGGTTTGGAAACCAGGCACGAAGGAAATGCTTGATGACATGCACCTTCGCAAGATCGACATGGCAGACGAAATCTTTGTCATCAATGTCGGCGGCTACATTGGCGAGAGTACCAAGAGGGAAATCGCCTACGCTGAGAAGACAGGTAAGAAAGTGAATTATCTAGAGAACGATTAGAAATGAAAAGACTCGCTTTATTCTGTATGTTTTTCCTGCCTTTGTTTGCATGGGCGCAAAAGCAGTATTTCCTGCCAACGGCTACCCCCTCTGACGAGGAAAAGGACAAGCCAATGATTGAGGTCTATCTGCCCCAGCAGCCAAATGGATGTGCCGTTGTGCTCTGTCCTGGCGGTGCCATGAGATGGCTGTCGTGGGAGAGCGACGTGGTGAAGATGGCATCGTTCCTAAATGAACACGGCATTGCCGCCATCGGACTGCGCTATCATCTGAACAAGGAGCAGATGCCGCAGGGTATGAAGATGCCACCGATGGTGGATGTGACACATCCTGAAGCATTTCCGCAGGCCGACGCCAATCCGATGCACACGGCCAGTGGCGACTCTATCATCCAACTCGCAGCACAGGATGCCAAGGCTGCCATCCGTATGGTGAGAGAACATGCTGACGAATGGCACATCAACAAAGACAAGATAGGATTCCTCGGTTTCTCAGCTGGAGGCGGTGTGGCTATCGCTGCCACGATGTCTGCCGACAGCACGGAGCGTCCCGACTTCCTCTGCACCAACTTCGGCCCCTCGCTGATGCCAGTTACCATTCTACAGGATGCCCCTCCCCTGCTCATCATGACGCGTGCCGACCATCCCAATGTAGCAGCAGGCCTCGTGGCCCTCTTCATGGAGTGGAAGAAGGCAGGAGCCAATGCCGAACTTCACAATAGGAAACAATGAAAGATAGGATTCTGAGCCTGTTGGGGACTATCAACAAGGGCATCTACGAGAAGGAAACGGAGCTTTCGCTCTCGCTGATGGCGGCGCTGGCTGGGGAGAGCGTGATATTGCTCGGCCCGCCGGGTGTGGCCAAGTCGATGGTGGCACGTAGGCTGAAACTGGCGTTCAAGGATGCGCGGTCGTTCGAGTATCTGATGTCGCGCTTCAGCACGCCCGACGAGATATTCGGCCCCGTGAGCATCAGCAAACTGAAGGACGCGGACAAATACGAGCGCAACACGGAGGGCTATCTGCCGACGGCTGACGTGGTGTTCCTCGACGAGATATGGAAGGCCGGGCCAGCCATACAGAACACGCTGCTGACAGTCATCAACGAGAAGCTGTTCCGCAATGGCGACACTGAGGTTCATCTGCCCCTAAAACTGTTGTTGGCGGCCAGCAATGAGCTACCTACACAGGGCGAGGGCTTGGAGGCGCTATGGGACCGCTTCATCATCCGCATTGAGTGCGGCAATATCAAGGACGTGAAGAGCTTTAATGCCATGCTGCTCGACAATACTGCCGACGGAGACATTGAGGTAGCTGACGGGCTACAGATTTCGGACGAGGAATACTGCCAGTGGAACAAGGCTATTGACACGGTGGCAGTCTCGGAGGAAGTGCTGCGCATCATCAACGTCATTCGCAAGTCGCTGGGCAGCGTCACCATCGCCCAGACCGACGAGCGGCACAACGTCTATGTGAGTGACCGACGGTGGAAGAAGATTGTCCGTCTGCTGCGCACGTCGGCCTTCGTCCACGACCGAAAGGAGGTGACGGCTGATGACCTGCTACCCGTCTATAACTGTTTGTGGCAGGAGCCGGAGGAGTGCGAGGGTATCAGGGCCATGGTCATCCGTGCCTTGTATAACGACCTGACGATGGAGTAACATGCAGCTCTTCGACACGAACAAGAAGATATACGACAACTATTACTACCACCTGCTCGACCACGACACGGGTAATACCTACGTCTTGGTGGCCGACTACCAGAACATGAGACAGGCGAGCCGCGAGAATGCGGGGCAGGCGGGTATCATCTACAAAGACCCGAACAATCCTCAGCGCAGCATCGTCAGGACGTATGACGGCAGCGATATGCCACGGGGTGCCAGCTCAGTCTATCTGACACGCGACGAGGAGTGCATCTATATCAACGGTGTGCGGTTCTATATCGAGACGCTCGGACGTGGGGAACAGCAGACGCTACCAACCAAGAAAGGCAGCGTATCAGGTCGTGACTTTTACGAGGAGCTGGAGCAACTGAGCACGCAGATTCGCCAACGGACTGACGCTATTCACGGCAATATCTTCGTGTCGGAGACCGATAAGAAGGAGGTGGACGAGTTCGTCAAGAACCTGTTCACGGAAATTGCCCACACCAGGCAGGACATGGAGAAGCTGGAGGAGTGATAGTTGCTTATGGATGTAGCGAGGTTTTCTCCGACTGACTATTTGACGATGCTCGAACGCTTTGTTACCAATGGCGACGTGTTCGAGTTTGAGACCAATGTGCAGATGGACTTCCCTCGCGCCATCAACTACGACCCTATCCTCCTGTATCTCCAACGACTGATGAAAGACCCGCTCATCCAATCGCGGGTACTGGGCAGCCGGTTGGCAGGGAAGGTGTTTTACGAGGTTGTCGGACGATTCGTGCTCGAATGTCTGCATGACCAGAAGTTCATCAACCAAATGGCCATCGGCGAGCAGACGCAGATGGAGAAGATGATGGAGTGGTCGATGCAGAAGAAGCAGGACACGTGGCAGTCGCTCCTTCAGCAGCTGGGCGAG
>CADCDY010000177.1 GCA_902800245.1 uncultured Prevotellaceae bacterium | reverse complement strand
ATGGCCTGCTGCACGTTGTGGCGCTGGGGATAGGCGATGCTGTCGATTGTTTCAGGAAGCGATACTCCATTCACTGCTCTAAGTTTTTCGAAAACGTTGGCGCCGAGAGCGGTGTTGGTAAGCGGAATAGGGCTGAAATAGGATTGCTGGTTGCTGTTGACGATAAAGTCGTCGTAGGCCGCAGCACCGATGACTTTCTCTAGGACTACGTTGGCAGAGGTGACCTCCGTCCATTTGATAATGTCTCCTTCCACATTCTTCATCCTCTCCACCTCCGTCTTGCTTCTCACACTGAGGTAGCCAGGGAGGTTGATAGCCTCGTAATTGTCTATGTGGCCCACATTCGTCGTGTAGAACGTGTCGCCTGGATTATAGCGCAGGAACACCTTCAGCTCGGGATAGCCGTTAATAGGATAGACCCACTCGGCATCGTCAGCACCGAAGAGCATGGGCGCTTTCAGCTCCTCCTCCGTGCATGCCGTGCCGCCGCCACCATCGACGTCGTCGTGGCGATTAAGATAGAAGCAATTAGCCACCTTTTGTCCGTTAATCTCGCCGACAATGTAGCGGTAGTCTTCGTCGTGACCGATGACCTTACCGTTGAAGTAGCAGTGTTGCACACTGGAGCCGTCGCCGCCGTCCTCTATCTTGCCGACGATGCCGCCTACCTGACTTCTACCCTCGACGGTGGCGTCGCTGTAGCAATAAAAGATGTCGTTACAGTCATTCTTCATATAGCCGCAGATGGCACCTATCTCATCACCGTGGTTGACATTCGTCACCTTCACCGTGCAGTTGACCACCGCACAGTGGGAGATGGTGCTGTGGTTCTCCATCTTGCCGCAGAGGGCACCCACATGCTCGTTGCCGCCGTCGCCTGCAACGATGGTGACATTCTCCAGCCTGAGGTTTTCTATTCTGCCGTTGTCAATCCATCCGAAGAGTGCGCGGTCGTCCTCCTCGCCACCGATATAGATGTTCTTGATGGTGTGGCCCCGGCCGTCAAAGTTACCGGCAAAGCGGTGACCGTCGTACCATCCGATGGTCAGGGGCTGGATGTTGTGGTTGTTCAGGTCGATGTCGTTCATCAGGTAGATGGTCCAGCCTTTGTAGCCTTTTTTACCATCCTTGTAACTCTCCCACTTGTCGTGGAGGGCAATGAGCTGACCGGGCGTGTAGATGTAGATGGTCTTGGTGTCATTATACGCCTTGAAATCCTCTATCTTGCCGTCCCATATATACTTGGGATCGGTGATGTCCACCGCTCCGACCGACACAAACGCCAAAGCCGTCATTAAAAATGTCAATATAATCTTTTTCATAACTATCAATTATCAATTGTCAATTATCAATAAGAAAACTTCACCGTCTCGTCGCCGGAGGATATCAGTCCTACGCCGCTGAGCTGCATCAAGGGGAAGAAGGCCCTGCCGTCGCTGCCTGCCGTCTTGCGGGCCAGCACGGTGCCGTTGGCCTGATAGAGGCGCACCTGCTCACCGGCCTTCACGCCGCTCACCACCAGTTGGTTGCCCGAGCGGTTCACATGCATCCGGGAGCCCTTGTCGGTGTTGCTGAAGACGTGCTTCACAGCTGCCACCTCTGACGAAGGATAGAGCGTCACCACGCCGCTGTTGTCGCTGCCGCAGAAGGTGCCTCCCCTGAGTCCTATGTATATGTCTACGAGAGGGAGTTTGTAGGCCAGAGTGGCACCGACATACATCTTCTCCTTCTCGGTGACACCGGGCACCTTGATCGTGACGTAGCCGGCACGGTAGCTGCCGCAGTCGAACATGTAGCCGTCACACTTGTTGTCGTCCTCCAAGTTGCAGAGCAGTATCTTGGTACCATACTTGATGTGGTCGTTGCCCTTCGTGTTGTAAACGATAGAGCCGTAGGAAGTATCCTTCAGGCCCACGATGATGGCAAAGTTCTTCGGCAGGCGGCGGCGGGAGTAGTTGCGCACGCAGATGGTGATGTAGTTGTCGCCGTTCTTGTCAACCTTCTGAGCCACCACGAAGCACTTCAGCTTTGGCTGGTAGGGGAAGAATAGGGCAGTGTTCTGCTCGCGGATGTTCTCACCACGCTGACCTGCTTCAGCCATAGCCCTGGATGAACTCTTGGATATCTCCTCCTTGTCGTTGAGACCGAGCACATCGTTGTACTCCACCGTCATTTTGGTGTCAATGCCGGCGCCCATAGTATAAGGTATATTAACGCGCTCCGGTACGGATTGGCCGGCAGCGACGGTCATATTGAGCGGATAGGTCTTGTCATTGCCCACTGTCAGCACACAGTTCTTGATGGTCGAGGTGCCGTAGTTGGTGACGGTGACGAGCAGCGTGATCAAATCCTTGTGGCTCTGGAAGCCCTGATTCTCTTCCGGGTCGAACTGCACGGTGTAGGCAAAGGCGTTGCCGAAGTAAACCGCTTTGCGGTTGAGCTGGGTGTTGCCTTCCTGGTCGGTTCCCACAAAGCACACGTCAATCTTCTCCTTGGTCATGTAACCGTCGAAGTTGTAGATGATGCCGTTCGCCTCCGTCTGCACAGCGGTGACAGGTGTACCCAGATGGAAGCTGCCGTCTTGGTTGGGCACCAGACGCGAAGCACGGATACACATACGCACGGTGTCGTTTTCGAGAACCTGTTCACGCCATAGCAGCGCCACATTGTTCAGCGACTTGGCCTCCATGTCGGGTACTATGACGAACTCGTCGATGTTGGAGCCGCTCATGATGAGTGAGGAGTTGATGCCCTTCTTTTCCTTACCGTCCATGCCGAAGCTCTTGATGCGTACGCACATCTCGTTTTTGGTGCTGTCAGCTATCGTCATCCAGCTCACCAAGTTGTAGTCGCCCACACGGTGCATGCCCACGGACCCTACGATGTCGTCCATGGTCTGCTTCGTAACTGTATTATTGCCGTCCACCATGATGCCGACGTTCTCATACTGAACGCTGGAGATACTTCTGCGCGCCACGATGAAGGCCGAAGTGCCGTCGTAGGCGACGCGGTAGTCCTTCAGGCAGAAGTCCTCGTTGAGCTCCGCCAGCTTCACGGGCTCCGACCATGTCTCATTGCCGTCGAAACGCGACATCATCAGATGGCCGTTCATCATGAGGTCGGACAGCTGCACGGTGTCTCCTTCCTGCACCCAACTGCCCTTCTTTATGGTGCCCTCCTGCCAGATGACTATAGCCTTTCCGTCGTCGGCCATAGCCAGACGCGGCCTGTAGGAAGCGGTCTCGGGAGAACTGTAAATAGGTTTGGGCTTGTACCACTTGGTACCGGCGTTCTTCTTGGTGTAGTAGAGGTCATAGATGCGGCTGACCTGGTTCACCGTCACGTC
>CADCDY010000176.1 GCA_902800245.1 uncultured Prevotellaceae bacterium | reverse complement strand
GCTACAAAACTTAAACCGTATTGCATCCATCTGCAAGAAATATTTCATGAAAATGGAACAATCTCTATAATCGGATGCAAAGGTAAGAGGTGAGTGGCACGTTATTTATTCTTGTGAATCCAGTTTCTGAGCAGTACCGCTATGATTAATACTGCCGCTATGATAAATAGTGGTATATAACTTTCCAGGTCGTTACAGTGTAACTTTTTCGGATTTTGCATACTTTATTGATAGAAAAGTATTAATTTTGCAAGCGAAATATGGCAAACAAGAATAATAACGAATTGGAGAAAAGGAACCAGGCGTTCCTGATATATCAAGACGAGAATGGTATAGCACGAGTCAATGTACGATTCGAAGGCGAACAAGCCCCAAATCGAACTCACAAAAAATTTTTGTTAGTTCGACAAAAGGGCAACAGAAGTGTGCGGAGAGAATGGTCGATATTCTGAAAATAGTCCAAAGCGAGCCGCTGATGAATAACGGCTCGCTTTGATTGTTCAAGGAATGGGAATGGTCTGTCATCCGAAGTCCCAGTCCGTTTCGTAATGGTCGAATTTGATGCCCTCGATTTCTAACATTAAAGGTAGCAATTGCGAGCATTAATGGTAGCAATTGTTTGCATTAATAAACTTGAATTTCCTAGGCAGAGAATATTTTTTCTCTGGGCAGGGCGCAAAATTTCTCTGGGCTGGGCGCAAAAAGAACCAAGAGTAACCCCAATTTCCCGAATAGCTAGTATATAAAGGACTTCCGCTGGGGTGAGTGTTGCCGTAACACTAACCCCAACACCCAACCCAAGACTCAACCTAACACTCCACCCAAAAGGATTTGAAATGTCGTCGCGAAAAGTGTTAATTGAGCGAATTTTTCAAGAAAAACAAGGCGAAAAACTTGCAAACCGCAATTTTTTTTCGTATCTTTGCAGTGGCATTCTAAGGTAGGGTGCTATAGGCTATGAAGAACACCAGCCTATCTAGTATTAACTTTTTCGATTCTTTGTAATTATCATGAGTAAGTCATTACTTTTGAGTGGCGAGGCTATGAATGCTTCGCTCGAGGGAACGCTCGCTGTAGGGCAGTTTCTGAAAGACAATTACCGATTCCGTTTCAATGAGTTGAGCGGGAAGGTAGAGTTTGTAACCTTGCCGTCAGACGACAAACCCGTCTGGCGTGTGCTGACGCAGAAGGCCTTGAATAGTATCATCATCAGGGCCAAGTGCGAGAATGTGTGCGAGAAAGGTAGTCCCAAGACGGACATTGTGGAGTTTGTGCAGTCTGACGAGGTTGAATCGTTTAATCCCATTCAGGATTACCTCTTGCATCTGCCCCAGTGGGATGGGCAGAATCATGTGGCACGCCTGTTCAGTCGTTTGCCTGGTGTGAGTTCAGAGCAGTTGGACTTTCTTTCCGTCTGGATTCGCTCAGCTGTGGCTCATTGGCTTCAGATGGATACGCTTCACGGCAACGAGTGCGTGCCTACGCTGATTGGTGCGCAAGGCTGTGGAAAGACGACCTTCATGGCTCGATTGCTGCCTCCAGAGTTGCGCGTGTACTTCTTGGATCACCTGAATCTCTCCAACAAGTTTGATAAAGAGATGGCCCTGACGAACAATCTGATTGTCTGTCTCGATGAGCTGGATGCCATTCGTCCTTCTCAACATGCGGCTCTGAAGCAGACGTTGTCGAAGAGTAAGGTGAACGGACGTCCCATCTATGGTGCCTCGCAGGATGACCGTCCTCGCTATGCGTCGTTTGTGGCGACGACCAACAATCCTCATCCGCTGTCGGATGCTACGGGCAGTCGTCGATACATCTGCTTGACGATTCCTGAAGGGCTGTTTATCGACAATACGGGTGAGATTGACTACGACCAACTGTATGCGCAGGTGGTTCATGAGGTTGTCGACCTGAAAGCGCCCTATTGGTTTAACAATGATCAAGTGGCGCGTATTCAGGAGTTAAATCTCAACTATCTGGAACAGAAGGATATAGCTGAAGTCGTTGAGGCTTGTATCCGTAAACCCAAGGAGGGCGAACAGGGCGTTCGTATGAAGAGCGGTGAACTGGTTGAGCTGATTCGTCGCGAGTATCCGTCCATTAAGAACAACCACAGCACCAAGATTCATTTGGGAATGGCCATGAAGGAACTCGGCTTCGAGGGCAAAACCCATGGTGGTCAGACGTATTATAGGGTAATACCGTTAAAGGCTGCCTGAAACATTGGGTTGGGTCTTGGGTGGAGTGTTGGGTGTAGTGTCGGGGTGAGTGTTATGACAACACTCACCCCTCCGCTTTCCCTGTATTTAAAGGAATCCCGAGCGATTGGGGTGACTGTTGGCTCTCAGTAAGCAAACTGCCAACGAGCAGTAAGCAGACCGCCAACGAGCAGTAAGCAGACCGCTAGTCGTTGGGAAGCAGACTGCCCGCCCTTGGGAAGCGGGCTGGCAGTTTACTACCGGTAAACTTTGACTTTAGCGTCACTAAACTCCGAGTTTACCGGCACTAAAATACAATACTCCGAACGAAATTTCTAATACTCCAAAAGTAAAATCGGCTAACCGGGATTGGTGACTTCCATTTCTCCATATTACGACCTTTTTCGTTACAATTATTTTCGTAATTGCAAAAAAAAACGTTTATTTTGCTTTGTTATTTAAAAAAATGCTTATCTTTGCAGGCAAGTTAAACTATAAAGTAATAACGTATAATATACGTATGATGAAGAAAAATCTATTCGTGTTAATCGCCATCCTGGCATGCCTGAATGTCAGTGCGCAGGACAATGGACTAAACCCTGTTTACAAAGTGCAGTTGGGAGACATCACGTATCAGAAGGGTGAGGCCAGTAAAAAGGTGACTGTGGGCAAGGTGCTCGGCGTGATTGCCGATGTGGCAGAAGGCAGAGTGACCGACATTAATAACGAGGAGTACATTCCGCTGGCTAAGAATTGCGTGACGACAGGACTGACGCACGTTCGAAGACTGCAGGTTGTTGCGGACGACGAGGGCGAGACGGCCAAATACCTGGTGACCGCTCAGATAACCGATATAACCGCCTCGCGCAAACTAAAGACTTACGACCGTAAGGACAGCAAGGGGCGCGAATATACGGAGACAAAGACGTACTATGGTGCAATAACATCGGTAGCACTTACCTTCAAGAACCTGCAGACGGGTGAGCTAACCACCAGCACCATCTCCGGACGTGTATTACAACGAGGTTTATCCTGTTCGTGCCAACATCATTGAGCGTGGCACGGAGAAGAAAGACAAGACCAAGGAGCTATACATCGACGTTGGCAGCAGTCTTGTTGGCGAGGATGTGCACTTTGAAGTTTATGTGGTGGGACAGATTGCCGGTCGTGAGACACGCAAGCAGATTGGTAGAATCCGCATCCGCGAGACATTGGGCAGCGACATCTCACTCTGCAAAGTGCAGAAAGGTGGCAAGGAAATCAAGGCCGCCTTCGACAGGGGCGATACCATCGTAGCTATCAGTACAGACTGAGCTGACAGCGATGATTTCTGCAAAATAGTAAGAAAACAATTTTCAAATAGCAAATTCGTGTTTTATTTATATTATTTATTAACAATTTAAACAAAAAAATGAAATTATTTTCGAAAATGTTGCTCATGCTGCTGGTGGCAGTGATGGGTATGAGTCTGCAGTCCTGTTCAAAAGAGGAAACTAAGATCGTTAATCCTACAAGTGTAGGCTACGGAAGAGGTGAACTTTCGACCGTTTATTATGGACAGAAAAGTGTGATGAGCATTATCACCATGGCTGCTAGCGATCCTAAATCTGTCTCAGAGGAAGAGTATGCAGCCGCAATAGTTTTAACTAGTGCTGTCGCCACTGGTGACACTGAACTGCAAAGTTATGCTTCAATGACCGACAGCCAAGCCGTAAGTATTTACCAAAAGGCTTTGAAATCGTTGACTAGCGGTAAAGGTTATTCCGGCTATCTCCCCATCTACAGATTTGATGACAATAAAGAGTCAAACAAGAAGGAGATTGGCCGTATTAGTTTCTCGGAGTAATAAAATTCTACTTAATTACATCGAGCCGTAACCTCACCATCTGCGTAGTTACGGCTCGTTGCAAATTAACTGGCACCAGCCATCTTGTCCAGATTTGTATAAAAATCCGCATAGCCGTATGGATTATGCGGATTATTTCGTATCTTTGCAAGCGAATTGGTCGAGACTCAACTTTTGTTAAAACTGAGTGCAAA
>CADCDY010000175.1 GCA_902800245.1 uncultured Prevotellaceae bacterium | reverse complement strand
CAGACTTTTCTCGCGACTTGACCTAATTGATGCAAGCATCATTTCGGTTCTCGCTGCTCGAAAAGTTGTGAATTATCAAGAGGCTGGGGCCTCAGCCTTCAGACATCAGCCCTCAGCCATCTTACATCAGTTCTGGTCTGCGCCGCTTTCGCCGCCGCCATTGTCACCACCACCGTTGTCGCCACCGCCATTGTCACCACCGCCATTCGTGGGATTCGTGGGATTCGTGTTCGAACCACTGCCGTTCGCGGGGGAGAGGATGAACGCGATCGGGGTCTTGTTCTGGTAACGCTTCACCTTGCCGTCGACGGTCTGCTTGACGCTCTCGGTGAAGTTCATGTGGACGCCCTCGATGAGCGTGTCCAGTCCGGCGTCGATGGCTGCCTGCACTGAGTTGGCACCGCCCTTCTTGCTCTCCAGCGAGGGGCCGAACGTGCCCAAGCCCTCCAGCTTCACGGGCTGACCCTGCAACACCAGTTCCTTCATACACTCGACGACCTGCTGCACCACCAGCACCACCATCTGATAGTCGGCCAGCTTGCCGTGCTCCGTCATGTGGGCGCAGAAGCCGCTGATGGGAACATCCCTTCGCACGTACATATAGAAAATTTGAAGCGGCTCTGCGGGTGGTTGGAGATGCTTCGCAGTGAATATAACAAGCGCTATGGTGAGGGTGACGAGCCGATTATCATCAATAGCGGCTATCGTTCTGAGGCGGTGAACAAGGCCGTGGGTGGTGTGGCTGGGTCGAACCACCTGACGGGCTGTGCGGTGGATATCCACGTGCTGGGTAAGGAACAGGCGATACGCTATGCGTGTATCTTGTTAGACATCGCAGACGAGTCGCAGGAGGACTTCGACGAGCTCCTGATAGAGCAAAGCGCTAAGAGTCTCTGGATTCATTTTGCGGTCCGTTTGTCTGGCAACAGGCATCGTATAAGGCTGACGAAGGGGTAGGCGAGTCCGTTAATTTACAAAAACAAATAACCCTGTAAGTCATTGACTTACAGGGTTTTATTTGTAGTCGATAGGGGAATCGAACCCCTATGCCAAGATTGAGAATCTTGTATCCTAACCATTAGATGAATCGACCGCTTGCTTTCGCAGAGAAATCCCACCGGCTGCGGAAGGAGGGGGATTCGAACCCCCGGTACGGGAACCCGTATTAGCAAACTGCTGGTTTCAGCCACTCACCCATCCTTCCAAAAGGAGGTTTTAAGCTTCAACCGTGGGGTTATCTCCTTGATTGCGGGTGCAAAGGTACTACATTTATTTGAACCCTGCAAATTTTTAAGCGACTTTTTTCACTTTTCCTTTTATTTTTCAGTTTCGTCGCGAATGATTGGATGCTTTCGAGCGGAATACGGGACTCGAACCCGCGACCCTCGGCTTGGGAAGCCAATGCTCTACCAACTGAGCTAATTCCGCCGGAACACGACAAACGTCATGAAAAAAGAGTCAGTACCTTGTGGGAAAGATGACTGACTCCTGATGGAAAGTGAGCCGATAGCCGGACTCGAACCGGCGACCCACGCATTACGAATGCGTTGCTCTACCAACTGAGCCATATCGGCAGCCTTTCAAAGAACTCTTTAGCTCCCGTATTTGTCGGCCTTGAGACCGTACATTTTCCGAAAGCGAGTGCAAAGGTAATACTTTTTTCTGTAACTGCAAAATATTTTCCGTGAAAGTTTCGCAGGTTGCTGTATTTTTACCCGTTCAGTTTCTCTTTCAGATATTTTCCTGTGATACTTTCCCCGCAGGCGGCTATCTGTTCGGGCGTTCCGCAGGCCACAAGCTGACCTCCGCGGTCGCCTCCGTCAGGACCAATGTCGATGATATGGTCGGCACATTTGATAATCTCCATATTGTGCTCGATAATAAGGATGCTGTGACCGCGTTCTATCAGCGCATCGAAGGCGTGTAGCAGTCGCTGGATATCGTGGAAGTGCAGACCTGTCGTGGGCTCGTCGAAGATGAAGAGGGTAGGCTCTTGTTTCTCCTGTCCGATGAAGTAGGCCAGCTTGACACGCTGGTTTTCACCGCCGGAGAGCGTAGAGGAGTTCTGACCGAGCTTGATGTATCCGAGGCCGACTTCTTCGAGTGGCTTCAGGCGGGAGACGATGGATTTACAACCGTCGAAGAATTCAATGGCCTCGCTGATGGTCATATTGAGCACGTCGTAGATGTTCTTGTCCTTGTAGCGGACGTCGAGGATGTCGTGCTTGAAGCGGTGACCGTGACAGGCTTCACACTCGAGGACGAGGTCGGCCATAAACTGCATCTCGACGGTGATGACACCAGCGCCCTTACACTCGTCGCAACGTCCGCCGTCGGCATTGAATGAGAAATACTGCGGCGTGAAACCCATCTGCTTGGCCAGCGGCTGGTCGGCAAAGAGGTCGCGGATGGCGTCGTAGGCTTTGACGTAAGTTGCAGGGTTGGAACGGGTGGATTTGCCGATAGGATTCTGGTCGACGAACTCGATGTGTTTGATGCTCTCGTAGTCGCCCTCTAAGCCGATGTATTCTCCTGGTGCGTCGCATACGTCACCCATTCGGCGTTTGAGGGCAGGGTAGAGAATACCCTTGACGAGCGACGATTTGCCCGATCCGGAAACGCCCGTGACAACGGTCATGATGTTCAGGGGGAAGTCGACGTCGATACCCTTCAGGTTGTTCATGCGGGCACCCTTGATGGTGATGCGCTGATTCCAGGGGCGACGGCTGGTGGGGACGGGGATTTCATCGGTATGTGAGAGGTAGCGGAGGGTGTAGCTTTTCCCAGCGGCCGAACCGTCGGGCACAGTAGCGGCGGAAGCATCAGAGGCGGCTGGGATGGATGCGGGTAACGGGCCGGCATAGACGATTTCACCACCGAGGCGTCCGGCATCGGGTCCGACATCGATGAGGTAGTCGGCAGCACGCATGATTTCCTCGTCGTGTTCGACGATGACGACGGTATTGCCGAGGTCGCGCAACTCCTTGAGCACCTTGATAAGCCGATCTGTATCGCGCGAGTGCAGTCCGATGCTGGGTTCGTCGAGAATGTAAAGAGAACCCACGAGCGAAGAGCCTAGGGACGTCGTCAGATTGATGCGCTGGCTCTCGCCACCAGATAGCGAATTCGACATGCGGTTGAGCGTCAGATAGCCCAGTCCGACATCAAGCAGGAATTGCAGGCGCGAATTGATTTCCGTCAGCAAGCGACGGCCAATTTCCTGTTCCTGTGGCGTCAGTTCCAGCTGGTCGAACCACTGCTTCAGACGTACGACAGGCAGTTGTACGAGGTCGGTAATGCTGCGACCACCGATTTTGACGTATTCCGCCTCTGGCTTCAGTCGTGTGCCGTGACATTTGTGACACGTCGTCTTTCCGCGATAGCGTGCCAGCATGACGCGATACTGAATCTTATACTGATTCTCCTGCAGCATCTGGAAGAAATTGTCGATGGATACGCGGTCGTACTTGTCGCGGGTCTTATCGCTGGGTAGTCCGTGCCAAAGCATATCCTTCTGCTGCTGAGTCAGGTTGTAGTACGGTTCGAAAATCGGGAAGTCATCTTGGGCAGCACGACGGCAGAACTCATCCTGCCACATCTTCATCTTATCGCCGTGCCAAGGTTGCACACAACCGTCGTAGACCGATAGTGTGGTATTGGGAATGACGAGGTGTTCGTCGATGCCGATAATCTTGCCGAAACCCTGACACTCAGGGCAGGCACCAGCGGGCGAATTGAAAGAGAACATCTGGTCGTTGGGCTCCTCGAACGTCATGCCGTCAGCCTCGAAACGCTGGGAGAAATCGTAGGTCAGGCCTGACGGAGAAACCATTAGGCGCAGTTCGCCGTGCCCCTCGTAGAAGGCTGTCTCAGCGGAGTCGACGAGACGGGAGATGGAATCTTTGGAATTGTCGACGGAGAGACGGTCGATGACAAGGTACATCCCAGCGGGAGAACCGCTGGGCACACTAATAGCAGGGGAGGCGCCAGACACACTGGATGACGACGAGGCGGTGGCGGTGTGTTCCTCCAGCCAGTCGTCAATGCGGACGATATTGCCGCTGACGGACATGCGGGCATAGCCATTTTGAACGTACATCTGCAGTTGGCGTTCCAGTGTGCGACCCTCGACGGGAATGATGGGTGCCAGGATGATGAACTTCGTGCCGGGCTGGAACTGCTGCACCTGTCGGACGATATCTTCGGTGGAGTGTTTCTTCACCTCCTGCCCGCTAATGGGCGAGTAGGTCCGTCCGATGCGGGCATAGAGCAGGCGCAGATACTCGTAGATTTCCGTCGTTGTGCCAACGGTGCTTCGCGGATTGCGTGAGATGACTTTTTGCTCGATGGCGATGGCGGGAGGTATGCCACGGATGTAGTCGCATTCGGGTTTGTTCATACGGCCCAGGAACTGGCGTGCGTATGCCGACAGGCTCTCCACATAACGTCTCTGGCCCTCGGCATACAGTGTGTCGAAGGCCAAAGATGATTTGCCGGAGCCACTGACTCCGGCAATCACC
>CADCDY010000174.1 GCA_902800245.1 uncultured Prevotellaceae bacterium | reverse complement strand
ATTATCTGCATATTTGACTTCTACCCATTTAATTGTTCTTCAAGAAATTCTGCTGCATCAGCTACACAGTCAGGACATTCTCTGAGTACCACCTTTGTTCCGATACCTTTCAGCAGCTTGCATTGTGTGGCTCCGTTTCTCTCTTGGAACTTGGTCATTATCTGACGCATCTGTTTCATGGACTTTGCCTTATCTTTGTTAACTAATCCCAGAACGAGGCCAGATCCAACAAGTGCGCCACATGTACCTTCCATATTACCCATACCACCACCAAAAGCCCCAGCAATGTTCATGGCTTCATCCTCACTGATTCCAGCTATATCTGCGTAGGTGTGAAGAATTGCTTGGGCGCAATTATGGCTGTTGCACCTCTTTTTCTCTGCTGCTATTTGTTTTCTTGTTTCCATTTATTCTTTTTTCTTTTTGAGTTTATTTTTTAACCGCTTGTAGCCCTCAACACCAAGAATTGTAAGACCTCCATATTGACAGGTCTTAGCCAATCCGAATAGTATAGTCCATAAGATTCCCTTTGCAGCAACACTTGTTGGTAGCAGCATCTGGGCGAAGGAAAGGATATAGAAGGGTATGCAGCACAAAAGAACAATAACACCAGTTCTGAAAGAGAGCGACTGGAGCCAGTGTTTCACTATATGAAAAAAATGAATGAAGGCATCCTTTGGGGCATACCATATCATTCTTGGCCCTGCCCAGCGCATCACTTCACGGATGGCCTCGCGCTCTTTAGGAGCATAGCAATGGGTAGGACAATCCTTGCAAGCTGTCTTCTGTTCGCCATACGTGCAATGATCAAGACGACGACAAGCGAAGTCTGCCAGATGCAAGTATTCATCCGGCATTGTGTCCTGATGAAGATGATGGCGACAATACAGCTCAATCATCTTACGGACTATTCGCTTCTCTTGCTCAATCCTGGTCATTTCATTCTGCCATATTTCATTTCTTCACCCTGTTTATCATACTGTTTACGCTTACCAACGGGAGGTTCAGTCAGAGTAATCCTAACCACTGCTGTCCGTTCGAGACTTCTGGCAATAGCATCATCGAAAGCATCCATATGATGAGGGAGAAAACGCTGGCAGATAGCTCTCAGACCAGCAATCTTCTCTTCGTGGTCTGTCACAATCTCTGCCTTGCCTACGGCGGTTGCAGATTTGTATTGTAGCGTAAAACTTCCATCTTTAGGGCCAACCGTAGGCGCACATTTAGTAACTGCCGATAGGAATACAGTCGGACAGTGACGAATGCAGTCCAACTTGTCACCCTCCAAGGCACAATGGAAATAGAAGGTTTTCTCGTCTGTGCGTACCAACGACAGAGGTAATCCGTATGGACTCCCATCTGATTTAATCATGCTGACTGTAACGTATGGTGCCTTATCTAACACCTCCAAAGCGAAGGCGGCATCCATCTCTCTACTTGCTTTTCTCATAGTTGTTTATTCACTAATGCTATAAGTATGTACACTTGAACCTTGGGCTGATGGCAGGTAATTGATACCCCACCAACACATTTGTAAGAGTACGAACGATATGATGATTATCCAAAGGGCCAGCCGCTCACGATGGAGTTGTAACTGGCGGTAGTGGACGTAGATGAGGTAGGCTAGCCAAGTGATGGCAGCCCACGTTTCTTTAGGATCCCACGACCAGTAGTGGCCCCATGCCTCCTTGGCCCATAGGGCACCAAAAAGCATGCCTATGGTGAGGAAGGCAAGACCGACATAAACGAGGTTGTCCGTGATGTCAAACTCTTGGTCAGCGATGTCACTCTTTTTGATAAAGAGCAGATAGATAGCCATCACTGCCGCCGCACCGAGTACGGCGTAGGCGAACATATAGACGATAACATGTGGCGCAAACCAAGGACTCTGAAGGGCGGGCATCAGCGTCTTGTCGTGTATCTCCGGTTTGAACAGATTTACACAGATAAATACCAGGGCGAGAATGGTCGAGAACGACAGGATCCACTTGTACTTCCAGCGCGAATAGACGATGAGACCCGCCAACGGCAGGAAGAACGAATACCAGAGTCGCGTTTCGCCCATCGTGCGCAGTGGCGGTCGCTCCAGCGAGATCCACATAGAGAGGATGAACGAGAAGAAAAAGAGCAAGCCCAAGACAGTTGTCGCGTAGGCCATACCAGTTTTACTCTTCCACGCAGCCCATGCACCCACGGCCCAAAGCAGTACCGCTGCAATTGCGAAATATATAAAATGCTCCCAACTCATACGCGTTTCCTCCCACCAATAACAAACATACAAACCGCTCCTGCCAGCATCATATAAATACCTGTATAGACAAATGGCAGCCACGGGTCGCTCACCAGTTCGAGTATTGATATCTGGCTCTGAGCCCCCATCTGCGTGTCGTAGCCGTACTGATAGATTTTCCAGCCGTCCACCTCGTAGGGCATGTTCACATCAATGGTAGTCTCGATATTCTTGCCCGTCTTCGTCAGTATCTGTATCTCCGAAGCAAAGCGCTTGGGCGAGCCGTCGTCGTAGGTTTCCATGATGAACTTCTTCAGTTCGATGGCCAGATCCATTTCTTTGATAGCACCTCCTTGCTCCATTGCGCGCCATTCAGGTTCGCCAACGCTACAAATCATTTTTACGCGCTGTATGTCGGCATTGCCAAGCGTGGCAGTGGTCAATGCTATGAAAAGGCCGAGATGGTTCAATAAGAAAGGTACATCGCGCTTCATCGACCACTCACCTCTGAATATTTGACGTAATCTGCGATGGATGGTGAGTCCCAGAATCACCGTGATATACACATAAATAAGTACGAACGGCCAGAACGACAGCATATTGTTCAGCCACGTGCCGTTTGCTTGCTGTCGTGTCAGTCCCATGATAATGGTCAGCGCAACAGCATATACCATAGCTGGGATGGCTGCTTGATACGTTGTCATCCATTGGAAGGCATATATTTTTTTACGCAAGTACGCCATCGCTGTCAACATCACAAAGAATCCTGCCAGCACAATGGCGTTAGCTGGCCACGCAAATGCATCCCACATTACAGGACCCACGCTCAGTTCCAGCATCAGTCCTGCAAAGATAAGGCCTCCTCCAATGAGGAAGCCTTCCTTAAATGTCCAGGGTTTCGTCCACATCAGATTTCAATCAGTTTTCCGTTCTTTTTCGCCTCTTCAATCCACTTGGGCTCGATTTCCTGCAGGAAGCGTTGCTTGTTCTCGTTCAGCTTCTGCATGTTGAGACCGATGGCAGCCTGAGCCTTTGCCTTGGTGCTATAATCAGGCACAGGGATGGCTTCGGTATGGAGTGGGAGAGCAGACGGGTAACTTCCTGAGGCGCATGGAAAGTAGCACCATGAGAGGCGATGGCATAGTCCCAACGCCACTGGCTCTTGCGCAACAAAGCCTGGATAGGAGCCATCTCAGCCTCTGTAGCTCCCTTGTCGATGATGAACTTAGCCTCGAAATGGGCACGGGCCAGTTCCTGCTCGGCACGGTTGCGCACCTCGTTGCACTTCTCCTGACGGTCGTACACATTCTGGCGCAGCACCTCGGCATCCTGACGGTGACAGGTCTGACAAGTGCGGTCAATCTTGGCCAATGGCGACTGAATCTGGTGGTCAGAGAACTTCACGCCACCTTCCTGCTTATAGGGCATGTGACAGTCGGCACACGATACGCCGCGCTGAGCATGGATACCGTGCTGCGACATCTCCCAACCCGGATGCTGAGCTTTCAGAATCTTCGTGCCAGATAGCGGATGGATATAGTCGTAGAAACCAATCTCGTCGTAGTATTCCTCGGCAGCCTCGCAGGTTAATCCCTTGTCGTGCGGGAATACCAGATAGTTGGCCTTGCCGGGATTCTTCTCGTCGTTAGGCTTGATGAAGTAGTACTCCACGTGGCACTGAGCGCATACCAGCGAACGCATTTCCTGATGGGTAGCATTCTTCACATCCAGACCACGACGGGCAAAGGCCTCGTAGAGGGCAGGACGGGCAGGGCGCAAATCCAT
>CADCDY010000173.1 GCA_902800245.1 uncultured Prevotellaceae bacterium | reverse complement strand
ACTTAAACCGTATTGCATCCATCTGCAAGAAATATTTCATGAAAATGGAACAATCTCTATAATCGGATGCAAAGGTAAGAGGTGAGTGGCAGGTTATTTGTGCTTGTGAATCCAGTTTCTTAGCAGTGCCGCAATGATTAATACTGCCGCTATGATAAATAGAGGTATATAACTTTCCAGGTCGTTGCAGTGTAACTTTTTCGGATTTTGCATACTATTTCAAAGAAAAGTAGTAACTTTGAGCTGCGCTCGAAGGTACTACGCTCGAAAAAGCTCAAATTTATTTGGCTTTTTGCTTACTTAATCGTACCTTTGCGGCATGATTGCCGCGATGCAAACGAATCAAGAGTGTTATGAAGGAAGATCAGAAGATAGTTATTTACCAGACTCCAGATGGGAAGACTCAGATTGATGTCCGTCTGGAGAATGAGACGGTGTGGCTGACACAAGCTCAGATGGCTGAGCTGTTTGAGAAGGATAAAAGGTAAATTACAGACGCAAGAGACCACTCTTTATAATCTTGACGTTATTATTTCTGTTGGTTATCGCGTTCATAGCAAACGTGGTACAGCTTTCCGATAGGTAGCCAGAGGGACAGGTGGCTGGCACGATACCAAAAATCCACGTCAAATTTGCATGGCGTGGATTTGTTCTTTAGTATGTCGTCTTTTTCTGGGCGTTTGCGCCTCTTGGCGGAAGGCATTCCCCGATTAACGGGGACGCTCCGCGTATAGGGCGTTAACGTCGTGGAGGAAAAGGGTGCGAGGGTCGTTGTAGAACCGAATGAAGTCGGAACTGGACTGTTGGCCCGGATAGGGGGCGAAAAAGTGGTTCGGACGGTTATGAGCATTACGCCAGACGAGGACGTAGCAGACGGGATGCCGCGCGAGGACGGGTGCGAGGGTGTGGGTCCACCAGTCGCGCGTCTTCAGGCATTCGTAGCCGGTCTCAGTGAGCGCTGCGGCCTTCCCGTGTTGCTTGGCAACGGCACAGACCATAGCGAGGTTCTTGTCCAATTGTGCGGCATAGTCGGCAATGCGGAGGGTATCGGCATCGGGCGCCCAGCAGTAGCAGTCGAGGCCCATGAGGTCGATGACGTCGTCGCCGGGATAACGTTCCAGATAGCGTGCTTCGTCACCGTCGGCCTCGGTGCCTGGGGAGTAGGCGTAGAGGGCATTGACGACGCCACGCTCACGGAGACGGTCGGCAGTGAGCCGCCAGAGGGCTTTGTACTGTTCGGCGGTGCAATGGTCCTGTCCCCACCAGAACCAGGAGCCTGTATGCTCGTGCCAGGGTCGGAAGAGGACGGGTACGCGGACGCCATAGGGTGTCTCCAGTGAATTGAGGAAATCGGCTACGCGGTCGAGCCATGTGAGGAACAACTCGTGTTTGGAACCACCGTCCAATACGGCAGAGACTGTTTGCGACTCCGTCGCCTTGAGGGAGTCGGCCACCCAGGCGGTGCCACCGCTGAGGGGATTGTCGAGGTGCCAGCTGAGGGTGACCATGCCACCGCGGTCGTAGTGCGCGATAGCCTCCTGACGGATGCGGTGGAAAGGTACACCATCGAGGTTTAGGGAGTCGCCGAGCTCGATGTGTCCGAGGTCGAAGCTGAGGACGGCGGGATGGTCGTTGCAGACGCTATGGACGTCGGAGCGCTGATGGACGGTGGAGTCGGCTGTGTAGTCGGCCTGCCACCCGATGCCGTAGACGGTGGCGTCGTGATGTCCGAAGAGATAGACGCTGCTGTCGCCAAGTGCAACCAGATTGTGCAACAGGTTTTCGGTGCGCTGGGTGCGTCCGCTGTCGGCCAGCGGGTCGTCGGCGTTCTGATGGTTGCCGCCGCACGAGGCAAGAACCAGTGCGGCGGCAATTATAAAGAGGTTTTTCTTCATACGTTAATCAACAGGAACGGGGGAATGATCCCAAATTACGGGGAACCAGTAGCTCTCGTCGGTATCGGTGCAGGCCCGGATCATCATAGGAACGACGGTCTCGCTGTCGTTCAGCCAAGCACCGCTAGCATGGTCGATATATCCGTTGGCCTCGTCGCCAGTGTCCTTCGAGTTGTTGTCCCATACGAACATGGGGATGCCGGCCATGTAGGCAGCGCGGCAGAAGAACTCGAGGTAATACTTGCGGAAGGCGTTGGCACTTTCAGTGGTCTGCCATACGCAGCCATACTCACCGAGGTAACAGGGGATGCCCTTGTCGATGTATGCCCTGCGGAGCTTGTATAGCTGGGCGATGACGTATTCCTCGTTGGCGCCTGCTACGGATGTCAACGGATTGGCGTTGTGACCCCAGCTGTCGGTACCAGATGCTACAGGTGCGAGACAGAAGTTGTAGGGGTCGTAGCAGTGGGCAGCGACGATGATACGGTTGGCGTCGTCGGTGGGAATGTGGAGTTTCGAGATGGTCTGGTCGATGTTGGCAGCATAGCCTGCGACAGCAATCCAGCGATTGGCGTTTTTACCACCAGTGGCACGGATAGCGTCGACGGCATACTGGTTCCACTTGTTAAGCAGCTCGTTTTCAGCATCGGAACCAGCCCCCCAGTTGTCGCCAGCATGAATCTCGTTGAAGACCTCGAAGATGAGGTTGTCGCTGTAGTCGGCGAAATAGGTGGCCACCTGTCTCCACAGGAAGGAGATGAGTGCTGAGTCCTTCTGGGCTACTTCGGCGTTGGAGGCGGCATTGCCCAGGTCGGTCTCGAAGGAGTCGTGGTGGGTGTTGAGGATGACGTTGAGTCCTGCAGCGAGGGCCTTGTCGACAGCACCAGCCACCTCAGCGAGGTAGTTTGCATTGATGACGTTCATGGCATTCATGTGGTTAGTCCATGTAACGGGAATACGCACAGTCTTGGCACCGGCAGCGGCGAGCGTACGGAAGGGTGCATCGGTGATGGTTGCAACGCCGTCCCAGTAGCCCCACTGCGTGTCGCTAGTGTCGAAGTGGTTACCGAGATTCCAGCCCCACCCTAACTGGCGGGTCATCTGTCCGGCTACGTTGTCGGGCAGCGGCTTGGCTTCCCACGTGAGGTCGATGTCCTGCGCGTTGGTCTTATGCTGTGGACCGACGATGAGCCCTGCGGGGATGTGCAGCGTCTGCTTTCTGTCGAAGCTGACGTCGGCAACGATGGTAAGTGCCTTATCAGCGCCATAGACGGCGGCACTCTTCACTGGCACGCCATTGAGCGTGATGAGCGAGGTGTTCTTGGTGGCAAAGCCGATGTTCTTGTCGAAAACTACCTTGATGGTCTTTTCGCCAAAGAGCAGCAGGTCATCTGTCACGGAGGGAACGACCTCAGTGAACACAGGCGCGTCCACCTCGAGAATGGTGTATTGTGCATCCGTGTCCTGGCAGGCTGTGGCAACGAGTGCCACAGCTGCTAACGGTAATGTCTTGAAAATATTCTTTAGTTTCATATTGCTTATCGTGTTTGATTATTCAACAGTAACTTTAGTGCAGATAACATTGTCGCCATTGAGGAGGAACGAACCGCCCCAGCCCTGGGTTGAGGTGATGTGTTCGTAAACGTAATCGGTTACTTGCAGTTCAAGTGCACCTCCGTGTTCTGCCAGATCCCAGTTGCCGTTGTTGAAGTCGCAGCCTGGGAACGGAGTGTTGGGACTCCAGTGGCCATCGACCAGCTGGCAGTTCCAAGAAGCATCGGTAGCTGTGATGTAGATGCGGATGAGCGAGCCGACCTTCATGCCTGCAGCGAGCAGCTCTGTACCACCGTCGCTGAGGATGTAAGGCTGATTGCCCCAGTCGTCGGCCACGGCTTCACCAGTCCATACGGTAGTCTCGAGACTGTTGTAATGAGTGACGGAAATCTTGGTGATGACAGCCTGTCCCATCATGACCCAGCACATACCCCAGTCGGTGAGCGTTGTCAGCTGCTCGACCATCTTGTCAGTAGCCTTGAACTCGATGCAACC
>CADCDY010000172.1 GCA_902800245.1 uncultured Prevotellaceae bacterium | reverse complement strand
TATGAAGAACAAGCGATTTTGGGATGTGCTGTTGAAGGTGATAGTAGCAGCCATCACGGCGGCCGCCACGGCGCTGGGAACCACGTCATGTATGGGATTGGGCCCGATTGTTTTTTAAACGACCACGGATTGAACGGATTACACGGATAAATAAAAGAGTTAAAAAGGTGGGCTGATGTTTGGTCAGCTCACTTTTTTTTTGTACCTTTCTCCCTTGGCCTAAGTGTGGCGTCGCAATCTCTAGTTTTCATAATTGAACTTTCTATTTATTCGTCTCTATATTCAAGGATATCGCCGGGTTGGCAACCTAATTCGCGGCAGATGGCTTCAAGGGTCGTGAAGCGCATGGCCTTGGCTTTACCTGTCTTTAGGATTGAGAGGTTGGCGAGCGTCAACCCTACACGATCAGCCAGTTCACTCAGCGACATTTTGCGCTTAGCCATCTCAACATCGAGATTTACAATAATCTTTCCCATAGGCATTATATCGTTAATTCCTGTTCTTCCTTCAGTTTCATGGTGTCCTTGATGAACTTGGGCACGAGGAAAAAGACGATGGCAATCCAGTAGACGGCTCCTGAGAAGACTGTCCTGGCCAGTGAGGGAAGTTTGTCCATGTATTCGCTTTCAACATGATGGTAAGCCAGATGCTCCACTTGGAATACTGCTTATTGATATAAGTAAGGTAATACATAGTGAAGAAGATAGCCATGAAATAGCAGACGCAGATGTTCTCGAACAGATAGCAGAGACTTTGGCAATAGTCGTAGCCTGTCGTGGCGGCGTGCATGTCATGAATGTTGCCATAGATGACAACCGCCATTACAATGGTTACAACCACGAGGACAACCGTGGTGAGCGGATTCTTTACCGCATTGCGAAACAAATTGATTGTACCCATAATTTTATTGTTTTAATGATGTTATTTATTGATTTCATTTATATGTTTATCGAATTTCGATATGCAAAAGTAGGAACTATTTTTCATCCCACCAAACAAATTCGATAAAACTTTATCGTTTTTCAATAAATTTAACGTTTGCGATAAGATTCCTAGATGGCAAAGGGTTTGGAAAGTTTTTCGTTGTAAATGAAGTGTAATTGAGAAATTATCATTACCTTTGTACCCAAAATAGAATATGAACATTAAGCTACATACCCCGAAGAGTTTGAAGATGGGCAGCGGGATGAGTTCACTAAAGCAATTCCTGCTGTCGCTGTTTGCCACTACCGTGTCCATTGCGCTGACGTTCGGTACAGCGGCCATCATCGACTATAACAAGAAGCAGAAGGAGAAGCGCGAGATAGTGATGATGGTGATGTACGACATGTATAACTCGCTGGAGTCTATCGCATATAACGACTCGACGATTCTCAGGGCAATGCAAACTCAATTGCAGATTGCAGAAGATACGACGCGATACGACATGTTTCGTGAGATTGTTTATTTGAGCGTGCCGAGTGTGGAGTATACGGAGACTACGGAGCAAATATTCTCGTCGAACATTGAGACCATCAATACGGTGGGCAACGTGCTATTCACGGAGAATGTGGCAGAATTCTATAAGTACCGTCAGCAATACAAGACGGAGGTTTGCGAGGCGATGTTCAAAGACATGCAGAAATGCGATCTGACATTAAGCGTAAAGAACATGCTCCGTTTCCAATACAGGACCTATGCCATCTTAAGCGGTGGAATAAAAAGAACGATGCAGCGGCTGTTTGCCCAGTGTAAGCAGATGATGGACGTGAGCGACGAAGAACTGGATGCTTATCTGAAGGAAAGAAAGCAGATGGAAGAAGAGGGCATGGCTGACGAACAGCATGAAAGAATATTATATATGAAGAAGGTAAACCAGCTTCAAAACGACATTGACAGTGCCAAAGTGAAATTAAACGTGGAATAAACAACAATACATGATGAACAATAACAAATACCCGCATTTGACGAGCCCGATTCAGTTGGGCAAGGTGACATTCCGTAACCGTATTTTCTCGGCACCGATGGGCGCCACAGACATTACCGCTGACTGCTGTCCTGGTCCCCGTACACAAGGCTTCTATGAACTTCGTGCCAAGGGTGGTGCGGCTGCTGTAACCGTCAGCGAACTCGTGGTGCATCCTGAAACTGACGGCAGCCACATGCTGCATCTCGACCTTGAGACGGTGGGTTGTCTGGCTGCCCATACCTTCGTGGCTGATGCCATCCGTCGCCATGGGGCTGTGCCCAGCATCGAATTGTCGCACTCTGGCCAGTATGCCGGCACGTATATGTCGGACAAGAACAAGAAGGCGAGCCTGAACCAGTGGGGACCCAGCGACGGCACACGTCCTGACGGTCGTCCTGTGAAGGCACTCTCGAAGGAACAGATTGCCGACATCGTGAAGACCTACGGCGAGAAGGCTGCGCTCTGTAAGCGTGCGGGCTACGAGATGATTATGGTGCATGCTGGTCACGGCTGGCTGTTGCATCAGTTCCTTTCGCCCTATCAGAATCATCGTACCGACGAGTACGGAGGTTCGCTGGAGAACCGCATCCGCATCGTCCGTGAGGTGCTTGCCTCCGTACGTAATGCCGTAGGACCAGGCTTCCCCGTCGAGGTGCGTCTCAGCGGTAGCGAACTGTTTGATGGCGGCTATGGCATTGAGGACGGTATCAAGATTGCGCAGGCCGTAGAAGAGTATGTCGATTTGATTCATGTCTCAGCAGGTTCCTATCAGTTTGGCTTCTTCAACACCACACCCCCGATGTTCGATGAGCATGGCGTAAATGTCTGGCTGGCTGCTGAAATCAAGAAGCACGTCAGCAAACCTGTCGCTACGATTGGTGCTTTGAGCGATCCTGAGCAGATGGAGCGTATCATCGCCGAGGGAAAGGCCGATGTGGTGTATATGGCCCGTCAGTTGCTGGCCGATCCGTTCCATCCGCAGAAGGTGATGGCCGGAAAGGAAGACCGCATCGTGAAGTGTCTGCGCTGCTACACCTGTATGGCGGAGCGCCCTGTGACCTTCACCCGTCGTTGTGCCGTCAATCCGTTGATTGGACGCGAGATAGAGGGCATGGAGGTGTTGCCTGCCCGTCAGAGCAAGAAGGTGATGGTGGTGGGTGCCGGTGTTGCCGGATTGAAGGCTGCCATTACAGCTGCGCAGCGTGGCCACAAGGTCATTCTCTGCGAGAAGGCAGACAAGGTGGGTGGTATCCTGAAATCGGAACAGGCACTGCCGTTTAAGTATGAGATGTATGAGCTGGGCGTTGTCCTGGAGCGTCAGGCGAAGGACGAGGGCGTGGAGATTCGTCTGAACACCACCGTTACGCCTGAATATGTGGAGCAGGAGGGCGTCGATGCGCTCATCCTTGCTGTTGGCTCTACCCCACTCGTTCCACCCATCCCAGGCATTGATGGCGATAACGTGATCATCGTCAACGACTATTATCTGAATAAGGATAAGGTGGCCGATAGCGTCGTCGTGCTGGGTGGTGGTCTTGCAGGCTGCGAGTGTGCCATCCATCTGGGTATGGAGGGCAAGAAGGTGGAACTGGTGGAGATGCGCGACACCCTGGCTGCCGACTGCAACATCCGCCAGCGTCCGATTCTGATGCGTAAGGTGGCGGAGTTCTCAACAGCCCATACCGAATATACAGGTCAGAAGATTACGGCCGATGGTGTCATCTGCAAGGATAAGGATGGCAACGAGGTGCTCGTTCCAGGCAAGACGGTCATCTGCGCCCTTGGCCAGCGTGCCAACCGTGCCGATGTGGATGCCCTCCGTGGATGTGCCCCGTTCGTTCGTGAGGTAGGCGACTGCGTCCGTCCTGCCAACATCACCAAGGCCATCTACGAGGCCTATCACGCCGCTTTGGATATATAACTGATTATGTAGAAAGCATTATTGATTGATGATCTATTATAAAACAATGAGCGCAGCTCCGAAAAGGAACTGCGCTCGCTTTATATTCAGAGTTTTCTGATTACTCCTCAACACCCTTTCTATTCGCGAATTGGCGAACCTCGGAAAGCTCCACATGGTGAAAGACCTGAAGTTACCCACGATGAAACCACTCGATCCAGAGACGATGAAACTGATATTCAAAAAGCAGAGATAATATGGACTACG
>CADCDY010000171.1 GCA_902800245.1 uncultured Prevotellaceae bacterium | reverse complement strand
CGCCGATGACGAGATTCTGATTATCCAGCCCTTCTACTGCGACTATGGCAAGCAGATCAGCGTAGGCAAACGCTTCTTTGCGAACTTCAACTTCACCGTGCTCGACGAAGCACCTGTCACCATCGGCGATGACTGCTTTATTGGCCCGAATGTCAGCATCTACACGGCCTGCCATAGTACAGACCCCGTCGAGCGCAACAGCCGTAGGGAGTGGGCGGAACCAGTCACCATTGGCGATAATGTTTGGATTGGTGGCAGCGTCACCATCCTGCCTGGTGTGACCATTGGTGACAACGTAACCATCGGTGCTGGCAGCGTTGTGACGAAAGATATTCCCTCGCACTCTATTGCAGTGGGCAACCCCTGCAAGGTAATAAAAACTCTATGACACTTCGAGAACTAATCAATTCTGTAGATTCTAATCAATACAATCAGATAAATCGTAAGTAACAAGATGAGATTAGAGACAGATAGACTCATTCTGAGGTCTTGGCATGATAGTGATGCCGAAGAACTGTATAAGTATGCCCAAAACCCGCAGGTGGGGCCTGTCGCAGGGTGGCCACCACATCAGAGTGTGGAAGAGAGCTTGGAAATCATCCGTACTGTGTTTTCATACCCAGAGACGTATGCCGTAGTTCTGAAGGAAACGGGAAAGCCCATCGGCTGTATAGGTTTGAAAACAGGGAATGCAACGGACTTGACTGAACGCGACGATGAATGCGAACTTGGATATTGGCTTGGTGTGCCGTATTGGGGACAGGGGCTCATGACAGAGGCTGCAAAGGAGATGGTTCGCCATGCATTTGAGGATTGTGGGATGATGAAAATCTGGGTTGGCTATTACGATGGTAATAATCGTTCGAAGCGGGTACAGGAAAAGTGTGGATTCAAATACCAGTGGACTACCGACAACGTGGATGTGCCATTGATGCATGAGACGCGAAAAGGGCATGTCAGCAGTCTCACAAAGGACGAATGGATAATCCTATGACTGACTCGATTACGACGGAGTCGGTATGAAAGGCACAAAATGGATGGCAAAAACGCTGATTTATAGGTAATTATTTGTCTGTTTCAGAATTATTCCGTAATTTTGTAGCCGTAAAATTCAAAAATTACAGAGCGTATAAAGCTTATTGAACTCCCTATAGCGCGGTCTTCTTTTTTTCGTATATTTGCACCTGAATATCAGCGAAGAAGGACATCCGGACTTGAAGAGCCCGCTAAGAACTAACTTCATCAGATAGTAATAAACAAACACAAATTAGCTATGACAAAAAAGATTATGTTTAGTGCTGCTATGGCACTGTTATCACTGACAAGTTGCTACAACGGAAGCAGCAGTGAGAAAGCAACGTCATCACCGTCTTTCGACGAAGTATTAACCTCACGCAGAAGCGTCCGCAATTACGATGCCTCGAAGAAAATCACTGAGGCAGAGGTTCGCGACCTTATTAAAGCGGCTCAAGATGCACCTTCTTGGGCAAACCAACAGCCAACCAAATACTATGTAGCCATCAGCGATGAAAAACTGGCGGCTGTGCAGGATATGGTAGGTGGCAACAAGGAACGAATCAAGAATGCACCAGTGCTTATCGTCTCCACCTTTGAGCGTGGCAAGTCCGGCTTCTTCCAAGGAAATCAAACAAATGAAGTTGGCGACGGTTGGGGAGCCTACGATAATGGTCTGAGCAACTGCTATTTGATTTTGAAGGCAAGGGCTATGGGCTTCGATACGCTTATTATGGGTATGCGAGACGCAGATAAGCTGAGAGAACTCTTCGCCATTCCAGAAAGCGAGACGATCATGGCTGTCATTGCTTTGGGCTATCGAGCAGAAGAGCCAAATCGTCCTGAGAGAAAGAGTCTTGATGAAATCGTAAAATTCTTCTGATATGAATAAAGTTATTAGTACAGTAAAGGCACCCGCTGCTATCGGTCCGTATAGTCAGGCAATCCAAGTGGGGAATCTTGTTTATACATCCGGTCAGATTCCTATTGACCCTGCTACTGGAGTATTTGTAGAGGGTGGTATCAAGGAGCAGACTCGCCAGTCGCTGAACAACGTGAAGGCTATTTTGGAAGATGCCGGTCTGACGATGAGTAATGTTGTGAAGACGACTGCATTCATGGCAGATATGAACGACTTTGCGGACATGAACGCTGTCTATTCAGAGTTCTTCACAGAGCCATATCCTGCACGCTCTGCTGTTGCCGTGAAAACTTTGCCAAAAGGAGCATTGGTTGAAATAGAAGTAGTTGCAAGCATATGAGAAAGAAACTGATTCTGTCTTAAGTCTCTTCTCTTTAATTTGCGACTTAAGTTCTAGTATCTTACCACTTTAGTGGCAGGGTCTTGCGACTTAAGTCCTAGCATCTTGCGACTTAAGTGGCAGATTCATTAAGTACGGTCACTCTACTGCTTAGGGCCTGCTTCCCAATCATTAACCTTCCCGCTTCCGTCCTTACAGTGGTCTCCTTGAGAAGTAACACGACCTCAATCGCGGCCACATTCAAATTTCTCCGCCATCATCTTCCTGAAAATCAAAAGGTTAAACCACCTGGCGGAGAAATATTTATTATTTTGCATAACGTTGTTCCGGGCATAGCATATACGAATAAATTTACCCTCTCCCAAAATTCACAATAACAATGGATGGTTACTTTCGTACGCGTAAGGACACAAAATGAATGGCAAAAACGCTGATTTCTAGGTAATTATTTGTCTATTTCAGAATAATTCCGTATTTTTGTAGCCGTAAAATTCAAAAATGACAGAACGTATGAAGCATATTGAACTCTCTATAGCGCGGTCTTTAACCGCATTTCAATGCCAGATTAGTGGCACAACAATGACACAGAGCACTGTAACTTGCTGTAGTTCAACGAGCATGAATATTAGGACAGCGCTTTCTGTGTAACGGATATGGACTGTGTGTAACGACTTAATACAGCATATAATCTATGAAAAGAATTGTTACATTATTCATGATTTTCGCTACAGGGTTGACCCTGTTCGCAGCAGAAGTCAGCCAGCAAGAGGCAATGGAAAAGGCAAGTGCCTTCATGCAACAACGTCAAGGCATCACAACGGCGATGCGTCGCGCACAGCTGCCCCTCAACATGCAGCAAGCCGAAACAGGATCGCAGTTGCTCTATGCCTTCAATATAGAAGGTGGTGGCTATGTCATTGCCTCGGGCGACGACCGTACTATACCTATACTGGGCTATAGTTTGACGGGAAGTATCGATGCAGACTGCATGCCCGACAATATGCGCTCATGGCTTCAGAGTTATGCCGACGACATCTGCCGTCTGAACAAAAGCTACACTACCCCGCAGCAAAACGAGGGAATACAGTTGGCTCCCATTATGCCGTTGCTCCAGACGACCTGGTATCAAGTGGAACCGTACAACCTGCTGGCACCCGTCTATAACGGTGAGGAGAAAAGCGAATGGAAAGGCAAACGCAGCGCCACGGGCTGTGTGGCTACGGCAATGG
>CADCDY010000170.1 GCA_902800245.1 uncultured Prevotellaceae bacterium | reverse complement strand
AACTCTGTTGTGACCACCACGGTAGCTCACGAACACCTTCGGATGTGCATTGTAGAAATGCCCTCTGTTATAGTGAGTATATACTGCGAATGTCCATCCACCAGCCTTCCAAGCCACGGGACGATAGAAGTGGTTCAGAGCTACATACTTGTCATACTGCCAGCTATTCAGCACAAAGCGAAGGTCTGCGTTACGACGATCCCACCAGATGCCAAACACGTCGCCATGTCCGTTCAGGCTCATCAGGTAGTCGAGGTTGATCTCGTAGACTGCCTCATACTGTGCAGCGGTGAGGTTGAGCTCGTAAGCCATCTTGTCAGAGCTCGTAAGCCATCTTGTCAGAGAGGAAGAGGGCTTCGTTCTTTGCTGCGTTATAGCTCATTGCGTTGGCCGAGATAGTCATGACCATCATCACTGCCAGGATCATCATCTTCTTCATATCTTTATCTCCTATACTTTAGAGTTTGACATTTTGTTTCTTGTTCACGCTGCAAAATACGGCATTTTTCACGGCATTTCAAAAGGATTTTGCCTAATCTGGAGGGTGGCTTTTCCTAAAGCGTTTTAGGGAAATCCCCTACAAGCAAGTAATGATGGGCATTCTCATGTGGCCTGAGATTGATACCAGATTGGTATCATCCCTATAGCCTACATCAGAAAAAATAAGTTAGTGTGTGCTACTTGCAAAGAATCTGCAAGTCAATATCGACATTGTATTTATTGGCAATTGCCAAAAGGTTCTGAAAGTGGTGTACATATAGTACCTCGATGCTACGGTAGCGAGGCACATCATCGAATACCACCTTGTTGCCATCACCCAACAGGGGATGAACGTATACTTCAGGGCTTGATGCTTTCTTAACCCATCCGTTCATTTCAAGCAGCGTTGCTGTCAGTGGTATTGGCTCCAATCCTTCTGGCATCAGCGCCAAATCTTCCTCTGGCGACGAATCATCACCACAAAATACGTTACCTTCAACATGGATGCCGTCATCCTCCTTGTATAAGGCCGTTACCTTCGCATAGTCATTGTTGCTACGCACCAGGGCCCCTATAGTTAATTCATTACCTTTTATCATTTCTAACTAAGTATTTGTTATTGTCATAATTGGTTGATTGTAGCCGGTATAGCCCAGCCATTCCGTAAGTCAGTTGACACCGGAACAATCAGAAAATAAAAAACGCTCTGGGGGGGAATACAAATTTCAGTATATTGCGGCAAGGACTAGGCATACCTCTCATATGGCAACCACCTTGTCTGAGACATAAACTGTGGTTTCCATCCTTTTTGGTCTGTAAGCCAAGACATCTTTGTTATCCTAACCATATACATTATTATAGTATCAACAACGGCTATTTACCGCTAAAAACTTAATAGCGGCTGCAAAAGTAGTCATTTTATTTGAATTTGTAGCCATGTTTTAGATATGATTAAACTATTTAACTTAATTTTAATGTAATATTCATTTAATTCAAACTTGATGTATATCAATCAGGAATTGTGCCATAGAAAAACTTATTAAACCAATGTTTTACACAAGCTAAAATGTTAAATTTTCAAAGTTTTCTAATATTTCCTTTGTGAATTCAAAAAAAGTATTTCCTTTGCAGCCGAAAAGATTAAATTTTAAAAGGATAACAAAAAAATGAGCGCATTTGCAATCTTTGCAGTCGTACTGACTTTCGCCTACGCGATATATTATGCGGTGGTGATTTTCTTAGACATGACCCGCACCGAAGGTCAGAAGAGTGAGCTGGAAGACATTGACATTCCAGGAATGGCATCAAAAGTTCCCGATGAGCCTCCTACGGAAGTTCTCGAGACGGAGAATGGTGGCTATACCATTCCTAAGACTGAGACCAAGGCTGATACTGGAGCTTCTGAGCAGCCCAAATCTGAGCCTGCCAAAGAACAGCCCACCCCACAGCAGCCTTCAAAAGGCGCAGATTCGGGAGACAAGCCCGCTTCGTCATCAACATCCGGCAATACCGCAGAGGAAGTGATGCAGAAGCTTCTCAATGAGATGCATCCCATTCCCATTGAGTCGGAAGCCGTGTTTGATTCAGACGAGATGCTGGATATTATCGCCAACGGCGGTGTTACCTCTTCCGGTCAGCAGATTGAAATGACTCAGCTAACCCTATAAAGGCAGAAGTACTATGGCATCAAAGGGAGCAAGAATCATCATCGCCTTATTATATATAATATGTATGGTGGGGCCGGTATCTGCACAGTCACTTGTTGACGGTGGCGCAGTGGACTACAACATGGGAGCTGAAGGCCTGTATAACATGACCGAGTTTCTTCTGGTCATGATGCATTATGTCACGCTGATCGTCTTCTGCATCGGTGCCCTGACAGCCCTTGTCGATGCCTTTTATATCTATGCCAAGATGAACAATCAGGAGGGCGACATCTCCAAGAGCATCCTGAAGCTCTTCGGAGCCTGTGTGTTCCTGCTGATTGCAACCTATGTTCTGCCAGGATTCTTCGGCATAGTACGCTCGGACAATGTGATGTTCGGCTGGTAAGAAATACCCCCTCGGGAGTACCCTATATTTCGTTTTTTAATCTATAAGTTTTTTCGTTTTTTAATCTATCGGTTTTTTATAAACTTATTAAATTACAAAAAACAAATGATTAACAAATTCGTGAATTGTGTAAAAAGAGGTGTTAAATCAGGATTTCACAAGGTGATGGACAGCCGTCCAGTTCGTTGCTGTGTCGGTGTTGCCCTTGGTCTTTTCGCAAGTACCTGCAAGGCGTTGGCAGACAGCGGAGCAGGTTACGAGGCCGGTAAGAACGCCATCAGCCAGGCTTCTGAGCAGATTGCCCAGTATGTCCCCATCGCCACCAAGCTCTGCTATGCCATTGCAGGTGTCGTGGCCATCGTTGGCGCTATCTCCGTGTATGTGAAGATGAACAACGAGGAGCAGGATGTCAAGAAGTCTATCATGATGATCATCGGTGCATGTGTGTTCCTGATTGCAGCAGCCCAGGCTCTGCCTCTGTTCTTCGGTATTGAAGATGGTGTAATCACAGGCTTCTAATGAACCAATTCTCAAACAACGATTATCCGGAATACCCAGTATTCAAGGGGCTGCAACGGCCCCTTGAATTCATGGGACTCCGAGGGCGTTACATCTACTGGGCTGCCAGCACTGCAGGAGCAGCCATCCTGTCGTTCATCATCAAAAAGGTTAAAAAGTTCAATGTTTTGTGTTAAAATCAAAATTTGTATAGAATTTGAGTAATAATCTATAGATTCTAATCTAGACAATTTAGTTAAAGTATTTTAATTTGAGAATTATGAACGACCTATATGGGGGGCTATTTGAGCAACATAAGATATGATTCCTCTAATTTTTCAATGCGATAAATATTTACATATTGACAACAAATCACGTTTTATCGTTGAGTAATGTGATTGGTCACATTTTCTTCGATAGAACGTGATAGGGGAGAGTTTGAAGATTCTTGGAGTGTTTTTACATTCCTCCAATTACGTCTGAATCAGACGAACTTTCCTGCGATTGCCTGATGGCCTTACTGCGAAGTGGAGCCAGTAGCCGCCGCGAGGCGAACGCTCCAGCAGGAGTTCGTCGAAGTCCTCACAGGACTCGTCGCTGATGTCGAGCAGGATGGTGGCGTAGCGCACCAGTTGCTCGATGCCTGCCCTTGTTCACTGCCTCAGAGCGATAGCCAGAGTTGATGACTATGGGGTCATCACCCTCGCCATAGCGCTTGTTCCACTCACTGCGAAGCATCTCCAGCCAGCCGCAGAGGCGCTTCAAGTTCTCAATATGTACGTGCGAAGGGATGTTTCCATCAGCGGTTTTCGCACTTGTTTTGCACATTTCTCCGAGCGTAAAGTGTGGCGATAAGCGAGAGCCATCAAGCTCGTTTGAATGGCCGAGCGTAGCCACACTCGACGAAGTCAAGTGCTCGCTGAGGCGTGCAGCCTTATTAATTGTTACTTCTTGCATAATCTTCTTTGTTATTACTAAAAACTACTTGACGAAACGGGAAAACGGCAAAACGGGAAAACGGCAAAACGGGAAAACGGCAGTTCAAAAGGGGGAGCCAAAATGGCCACCCCCTGAACTTTGCCGTTATAGCATGACTGTTCCCGTCTTGCGATACAGAGCTTTCACCTTGCCGTTGTCCTTGAATTCTCCAGTCTTCACGGCCAGATGGTCTGCCAGCAATGTGCGGGCGCGACCTCGTGCCGATGACTCACCTTCCAGTCCAAAGCAGCGCATGATATCCTCGGCTGTGAACTCTTCAGGCAGACGGTTGAAGGCCTCGATGGTTTTCTGCTTACGACGGGCGTTAGCCGACACGTCGCGCTTCTGGTCATCAAAGTACTTCTCGGCCATAGCCCCAAAATAGTGACGCTGACAGGCGTACTGGATGTTCACCAGCAATTCCGTGAGACGCCAGTCCACATCATCTGTCTCGAACTCGCCACACCAGTAGTTGCCCTCCTGATGGATGCAAGCCCAATGGCGCATTACGATAAACGGTGCCGCGAAGTTCAGCCCATGATAGGCACAACGTTTCAGGAGCATCTCGTCGGCCTTGGAGTTGTTCTCCTTGGCGTCAGCCATGCGACGAGCCGTCCAGTCGTAGAGCTCATCTACAATCTTATCGAGACTCAGCAGACCCTTCACACGATCCAACTTGAAAGCCCACTCCTTCAGGCGACCATCGCTCTCGAAATCCACCGTTTTCTCGCGCTCCATCATCTCAAAGTTGGTGCTGGGCAAGGGAATACAAGTGAGTCGCGTAGCGAGTCCAGAACCAAAGTTCTGCTCATTCACTTTCTTCTTCAACGCAATGGGCGTACCTGTATAGATGTAGTTCCACGTCACGAAAAAGTTCTGCACCACACTATCCAGATTCGAGTACGCCTGACCATCCTCTTCATTATGGAAGGCCTTTAATTCCAGACTCTGCTTGTCTATCCACGAGCCACCTTTCTGAACGGTCAATGTGTTATCCAACTCGGTGTCGAACGTGAGCATGTGCAACTGCATCTCTTCGCCATCCACCACCTCCACGGCATTCACCATGTCCTGAATAAACTGAGCATTCGATGTACGAGCCGGATGCACACGGAAGAGTGCCTTTGGCTTCTGCGGCTTCTCCTTGTTGGCACCCTTGGTTTTCATCTCCTCCTTGTAGCGGTTGATGGCTGCAATACCAGCCTTATCCGCTGCTACCATAGGAGCCGCCAGGAGCTTGAATAGTCGAGTAGCAAAACTCTTACCACTGGCAGGGTCGCCGATTATCAGCGTCGAATTATTCAGCCTGCGCAATTCCTCAGGACGATGATAGAAGCGATACGTACACCTTGTCATCAGCGTCATCAAGAGTCCTCCAGCCACGAACACAGCCGCCGTAAACTGATTCCTCTTCAGTCCCTTGCAAATATCACGCAGCAGCGGAAAATCCTCATACAAACCTTCTATCTGTGCGCCCCACTCCCAAAGCCAACGCTCGATGTCGCTTTCCGTCACCGCCGCCGACGCTTGCGAGCCTTGCGTGATTTCCTGCCACGACCTGCCGCACGCCTCCTTGATAGCCTCCTGCATGGCCTTACTCGGTTGCTGAGAGAGGTATTTCTTCTCCCTGTCAGCCAAGCGCTGAGCAGCTGAGGCCACTGTTTGTTCCACGTTCTCATCACGCTCATCGATGATTTCCTGAACCCACTTCTGCGCCTTGAGCACCTGCAGGGTCTTCTGCTTATCGCCATCGAACAGCACAAGCAAATCTGAGGCGAGTTTGAGGCTCTCATTATGTCTGTTGCTGTCAGCCGCGCATGGCAACTTGCCAGCGTAACGGCAATCAATGATATGCTGAACATCATA
>CADCDY010000169.1 GCA_902800245.1 uncultured Prevotellaceae bacterium | reverse complement strand
CCTCGAGTTCTGCATGATTCCCTACAACTTCCTGATTAAGAAGGCTGCTTACCTGAACACTGGTGTTTGGGCAAAGAAGGCCATGAAGGAAGCTAAGCTTTTCGGTGAGGTCGTTGAGGTGGCTTCTTCAGCTGATGCCAACTACACCTTCATTCCCAAGGATTGGACAGTTCCCGCTGATGCCGACTATCTGCACATCACGACGAACAACACCATCTACGGTACTGAGATTCGCAAGGACCTCGACGTGAATGTTCCCCTGATTGCCGATATGTCGTCAGACATCTTCAGCCGTCCTATCGACGTAAAGAAGTACGACGCCATCTACGCTGGTGCTCAGAAGAACCTCGCTATGGCTGGTGTGACTATCATCATCCTGAAGGACGAGAAGCTGGGCCGTGCTCCCCGTGAGATTCCTACCATGCTCGACTATCGCACACATGTTGATAAGGGCAGTATGTTCAATACGCCTCCTGTAGTTCCCATCTACTCTGCTCTTGAGACCCTCCGCTGGATCAAGAAGAACGGTGGTGTCGAGGCTATGGACAAGCTGGCTAAACAGCGTGCAGAAATCGTCTATGGCGAGATCGACCGCAACAAGCTCTTCCGCGGTACTGCTAAGGAAGAGGATCGTTCGCTGATGAACCTCTGCTTCGTGATGGCCGACGAGTACAAGGAGTTGGAGAAGGACTTCCTCGACTTCGCAGTCAGCAAGGGTATGGTTGGCGTGAAGGGTCACCGTTCTGTTGGTGGTTTCCGCGCATCTTGCTACAATGCCCAGACCATCGAAGGCTGCAACGCCCTCGTAGCTTGCATGAAGGAGTTCGAGGCACAGCACTAATTGATAATTGACAATTGATAATTGATAATTATGAAAGTATTAGTTGCAACAGAGAAGCCATTCGCAGCAGCAGCTGTTAATGGTATCAAGGCAGAGATTGAGGCAGCAGGCAATGAGCTGGTGCTGCTCGAGAAATATACTGAGAAGGCTCAGTTCCTGGATGCAGTGAAGGATGCCGATGCACTGATTATCCGTTCGGATAAGGTGGACGCTGAGGTGCTTGATGCTGCCAAGCAGTTGAAGATTGTGGTTCGCGCAGGTGCTGGTTACGACAATATCGACCTCGCCGCTGCTACTGCTCACAACGTAGTAGCTGAGAATACCCCTGGTCAGAACTCCAACGCCGTTGCCGAGCTGGTATTCGGTCTGCTGGTGATGGCCGTTCGTGGATTCTACAACGGCAAGAGCGGTAGTGAGCTGTTAGGCAAGAAGTTAGGCATTTTGGCTTTCGGTAATGTTGGCCGCAACGTGGCTCGCATCGCCAAGGGCTTTGGCATGGACGTTTATGCTTACGATGCTTTCTGCCCTGCCGAGGTTATCGAGGCTGCTGGTGTTCACGCCGTTGCCAATCAGGACGCCCTGTTCGAGACCTGCGACGTTGTGTCACTCCACATCCCTGCTACTCCTGAGACCAAGCAGAGTATCAATGCCGCTTTGGTTGGCAAGCTGAAGAAGGGTGGCGTGCTGGTGAACACAGCCCGTAAGGAAGTCATCAACGAGCCTGAGCTCATCAAGTTGATGCAGGAGCGTGAAGACCTGAAGTTCGTTACTGACATCATGCCCGATGCCAACGACGAGTTCCAGAAGTTCGAGGGTCGTTACTTCTCTACCCCCAAGAAGATGGGTGCCCAGACAGCCGAGGCCAACATCAACGCTGGTATCGCTGCTGCTAAGCAGATCAACGCCTTCTTCAAGGACGGCGACACCAAGTTCCAGGTGAACAAATAATAGCATAACACAAGATAGAGAGTGGACTGACGAATCATCAGTCCACTCTTTTCGTGTCATTTTACTTTTTTAACGTTGAAATTGTGTGTAATATAAAAAATAATTCGTAACTTTGCGACCGAAAGACCGCGAGACTGCTCACGCTCGGCAATCGATGCAAGCATCATTGCCCTCGCTTAACCGCAGTTTTGTCAGGCGAAATGAAATAATCAACGACATTAACGGGGATTTCAGGTATGAGAAAGATTGAGGTGATAACAATGTTTAACGCGAATTGTTTGGCCGCTGTGTTTTTTATACCCCACGAGACAAATAAAGTTAAACCATAAAGCATAAACGATAATGAAAAATCTGACTTTCTGTAGAAACATCCTCGTGATGGTTGCTGCCATCTTCCTTGCCTCATGCAGCAACAGTGACAACGAGCAGGACAAGCCGTTTACGACAGACCCCGTAGAGCAGACCAGGTTCTTCGTCTGCGAGGCGGGCGGCGAGACAAGGGGCGCGACTGCCGCCATCGACACCCTCTTCACCGAGGACGACATAGAGTGGTTCAACGTCAGCACCCGCGAAATCCGCTTCAAGAAACAGGACGAGCAGCTTTTCAAGAAGCTGATGAAAAACTATCATAAAGAGGGTTTGGAGTTTCGCCTCGGCGAGAACGTCCTGTTCGAGGTCAGCCGTTTCGTGTCCGACATAGACAGCCGCATCTTCTACGACCTTGTACTGCACTATTCCACGATTGGCGAGGACGAGGACAATCCCCGCTACTACCTGCACGACTGCTACCCTGCGCAGTTCATCAACGACGAGCGCACACAGGCAAACATTAAGAAGAACGCCCTGCAGTGGGAAACCTTCACCAAGTACCTTGAAAGCAAAGGCAAACTGAGATAGTAATAAAAGTAAAACCATTAAACATAAACAATTAAAAAGAAAATATCCTGAGATAAACGAACAGCATAACAACTTCATAGCCTCACCCTCCATCAGGGCGGTGGGGCTTTTTTATGTTTTATATAGTAATAATTATTAAACATTATGGCAAAAAAAAGACTGTGACAGCCAGCACGGCGCTGGCTGAGTTGTTCCGTGTGAACTTCCACGGAGAGTTGAGAACCGTTATTGAGTCGTGGCGACCCTATTTGTTGGGCGACGATGGCAGCGCGGATGCCCTCCAGCTGTCGCATTTCGAGTTCGACAAGAAGCGCATCTATTCCAAAACCGTCTATTTTGATTTGATTGACCTCGCCGCTATTGGTGCACTGGCTGTCCCGCTCAGTCTGTTGGCCTATTACCTCAGCGAACATTCCAACCTGAGCAATAGTTACGCCACACTGTACCGTCAACTGAAGCAATACAAGTCTGAGGAGAGCCAGAAATAAGTAAAAAAGTACCCTTTTCGGGTACTTTTTCCTTTGTAAACCCTTGCATTCGGCGCGCGATTGTTATACCTTTGTCGTCGAAAACATAACAACAATTTATTAACTAAAAACGAGTAAGAAACGTCATGAAAGCGATTGATCTTTCAGAACGGTTCTCGGAGCACTTTGTGCTGTCTGAGTTCCTGCGCTCGGCCACCGCCGAGGACTATCAGATTCCCAACATCCCGTTGAAGTGCCACATCGAGCGGCTTCGAAACCTCACCGTGCGCTGCCTGGAACCCACGCGGCAACGGTTTAACATGCCGTTGCGCGTGACCAGCGGCTACCGCTGTCCGATGCTCAACA
>CADCDY010000168.1 GCA_902800245.1 uncultured Prevotellaceae bacterium | reverse complement strand
CTACATTGTCATCCTGAATGATGATGGTACTAGCTTCGCCCACCCCGACGGTGACGTTGTCACCATGAGCGACGATGCGTTCGTCGCCAACCTGAAGAATCACCATCGCGGCATGGCCGATCTGGAGGTGAACGGCGTGCCGTCGCGTGTTTATTACACCCCACTGAGGCGCACCCACTGGTCGGTGGCCATTGTTGTAAAGAAATGAAGAAAAACGTATTCATCGTTCTGACTTTTGTCATGGCGACGCTGGCTGTAGCGGCGCAGACATCGGGTGCCGGCGGCAATGCGACGGGCGGCGACGACCGCATCGCACAGCTGGAGAAGGAGATGTACCGCTACTACAGTTCGAGCGCGATCGACAGCTTTATGCTCATCACCGACCAGCTGATAGAGGCGTGCCGCGAGGCCGGACCCCGACAGGAGCGGCTGTTCTACAAGGCGTGGTCGAACCAGGCCATTTACATTTTCAACAAGGAGAACCGCACGCGTGGTCTGGAGCAGGCCCGCCAGATTCACGACTACGCTTACCAGCACGATAGCAAGTTCGGACTCTACACGTCCACGTACGCCTTGGCCACCATGTCGTCGGCCCTGCGCCATTTCGCACAGGCCGAGCACGAGTTCAACGAGGCCATCAACTACCAGCACCGCTTCTTCCCCGACGAGAGCGCTGCTGCCCCTTACCTCGGGATGGCGAAAATCTACGTCAATCTGAAAGACCCAGAAAAGGTGCTCGACTGCGCCCGCAAGGCGCTGAATGAGCCTAACGTCATTGTGCAGCACAAACTGTCAGCATGGAGCTATATCTGTATTGCGTACAACGACGACCAGTACAGTCGCGATGACTTTAACCGCGCCTATGCCGAGCGCGAGAAACTGAAGCGCGACAATGGGCACGACGACAATTTCGGCCCCATTGTTAACTTCTACCACGCCATGAAGAACGGCCGCTATGCCGAGGCCCTTGACATCGCCACCAACATCCAGAGCGGCGTCGATCGCTTGGGATTAATAGCCGAAGCCTATGCCAGCCTCGGTGACTACCGGCAGGCCTATCTCTACAGGATGCGCCACATGGAATATCGCGACTCTATCAGCACTGCCGATGTGCAGAAGATGTCCTACGAGTATGCCACACAGATTGACGTGACACGTGCTGAAAACGAGGCTAAAGACCTGCGCCTCTCCAACCTGGACCTACAGATACAGGCCGCCGTGGCCATCATCCTCATCACCATTGCCTTCTTCGCCTTCTACTACTTCCGCCGCCGCAAGCAGATGCAGGAGCTTCGCCACGCCTACAACCAACTGGCCGACACGACCACCGCTAAGGAGCGTATCGACAGCGAACTGCGTATCGCACGTGATATCCAGATGTCGATGGTGCCCCGCACCTTCCCCGCCTTCCCCGACCGCCGCGACATCGACCTCTACGCCACTATCGTGCCTGCCAAGGAGGTTGGTGGCGACCTCTACGACTTCTTCCTCCAGGGTGACCGCCTTTGTTTCTGCGTCGGTGACGTCAGCGGCAAGGGCATCCCCGCTTCGCTCACCATGGCCGTCGCTGTCAACCTGTTCCGTACCGTCGCCAAAGAGGGCTTCCCCCCTGAGGTCATCGCCACCAAGCTGAACGACACGATGTCTGCTAATAACGAGAATGCCGTCTTCGTCACCATGTTCATCGGCATCATCGACCTCAAGACCGGCCACCTCGACTACTGTAACTGCGGCCACAACCCACCTGTCTACGGCGAGCGACGCATGCACACCTCGCAGACCGTATTCAGCTTCCTCGACATCGAGTCCAACGTCCCCATCGGACTCTGGCCCGACTACACCTTCGTTGGAGGCCACCTCGGCGACATCCGCGGTAGCTCGCTTTTCGTCTACACCGATGGTGTCAACGAGGCCGAGAACCGTATGCAGGAACAGTTTGGTGAGAAACGCATGCTCCGCGTGCTCCGCGAGTCCACACAACCCTTCGGCGAGCGCACCCCCAAGACCCGCTCCCGTTTCCTCATAGACGAAATGAAATGTGCCCTCGACGCCTTCGCCGACGGCCCCGAGCAGAGTGACGACCTCACCATGCTCTGTGTCGGTATTAAATAGAGATGAGAACTAAGTATCAGGCATGATTCTCGCAGGGAATCCAGAGCCAGAAGGTGGAGCCGCGGTTTTCGCCGGCGCTGATGACACCGATGTCGCCTCCACAACTTTCAGCAATCAGTTTACAAATGGCTAGTCCCATGCCGGTGCCCTGTACAAACTCGTTGAGCTTGACGAAGCGGTCGAATATGATCTTCTGTTTGTCCTTAGGGATGCCGATGCCGGTGTCCTCGCAATAGAGGTACATGCCGTGCTTCTCGTAGCGGTAGCCTAGTCGGACGTGGCCTTGTTCGGTAAACTTCACGGCGTTAGTCACGAAGTTGGTGAGCACCTGCTGGATGCGCTCGAAGTCGAGCGTGGTGACGAAGGTGTCGTAGGGATTCTCCTTGATGAACTTCAGTTCCTTACTCTGCACACGTTGTTGGAGGGTCAGGCAGATGTCGTCGAAGGCAGTGGCGAAGTCGATGGTCTCGGGCTTGACGGTAAGTGTGCCGCCGCTGATAGACGAGGCCTCAATGATGTCGTTGATGAGTCGTTGCAGCATGTCGCTGGAGTTGCGGATGATGCGGACGTACTCGCCGCGCTCAGGATTGTCGTCCAGTGTGTCGAGGACACCAGTGAATCCGACGATGGCGTTCAGAGGCGTGCGCAACTCGTGGGTCATCGATGCCATGAAGCCGCTCTTCAGCCTGACGCTTTCTTCGGCTAGTGTGGTAACGGCCTGCAACTGTCGGCGGGCCTCCTCGAGTTTGGTGTTGTCGACGACGATACGCATTCTGCCATCATCGTCCTGCTCTAAGTGGCGGTTGCTATGTTTCAGGAGGAAGGCCAGGGTCTGCTTCTTGCGCTCGATATCGGTCTTGATGGCTTGCATCTCCTTGTTGTGCAGATGGCGGTCGCGGTCGCGGTTGCGGTCGTCGGTGATGTCGAGCGTGGTGATGAAGTAGTTGCAGATTTCGCCCTCGCTGTTGAACAATGGCAGGATGAAGAACTCGATGTATCGGTCGATGCCCATCTCAGGATATTCCATGTGCTGGCAGATGAGCATGTCGTTGCGGCTGTCGGGCGAGTAGATGTTGCGGAACAGCGGTACATCGAACATACAGACGGTCTCCCAGAATCGCTTGTTCTCTGGGTGCTCGTCGGTCATGCCACAGAGCTGCCGCATGTTGTCGTTGAGGTCGATGAGCCAGCCGCCCTTGTCGTAGAACGACATGGCGATGAACGGGATGTTCGACAGTTGCTCGTACTTCTTGACGAGTTCGCGCTCAGCCTTGTTCTCTTCGAGGTCGTGGGTGACGTCGTGGATGGCGTTGACGACGTAGGCAGGATGTCCCTCGTTGTCGAGTTCCAGGATGGCGTGGCCGTGGAAGCTGAGCCAGTGAGGGTCGCCGTCGGTCGCGCTGTTAAACAGTTTGTT
>CADCDY010000167.1 GCA_902800245.1 uncultured Prevotellaceae bacterium | reverse complement strand
GCAAAATTTAAGAAAAAAGACAAAAATAATGGCAAAAGAATTAAAAGATTTAACGAAAAGAGCTGATAATTACAGCCAATGGTACAACGATTTGGTGGTGAAAGCCGACCTCGCTGAGCAGAGTGCCGTGCGCGGATGTATGGTCATCAAACCCTACGGCTATGCCATCTGGGAAAAGATGCAGCAGCAGCTGGACAAGATGTTCAAGGAGACAGGTGCACAGAACGCCTACTTCCCCCTGCTCATTCCAAAGTCGTTCCTGAGCCGTGAGGCCGAGCACGTAGAGGGTTTTGCCAAGGAGTGCGCCGTCGTCACCCACTATCGTCTGAAGGCAACCGAGGACAAGAGTGGTGTCGTTGTCGACCCTGCCGCCAAGCTGGAGGAAGAACTTATTATCCGTCCTACCTCAGAGACGATTATCTGGAACACCTATAAAAACTGGATTCAGTCGTGGCGCGACCTGCCCCTGATGTGCAACCAGTGGTGTAACGTCATGCGTTGGGAGATGCGTACACGTCCGTTCCTCCGCACGTCGGAGTTCCTGTGGCAGGAGGGTCATACGGCTCACGCCACACGCGAAGAAGCTGAAGAGGAAGCCAAAAAGATGCTGCACGTCTATGCCAAGTTCGCTGAGGAGTGGATGGCTGTTCCCGTGCTGCAGGGTGTGAAGAGCGAGACCGAGCGTTTTGCCGGTGCTCTGGACACTTACACCATCGAGGCCATGATGCAGGATGGTAAAGCCCTACAGAGCGGTACCTCTCACTTCCTGGGTCAGAACTTCGCCAAAGCTTTCGAGGTCACCTATCTTAATAAAGAGAACAAGCCCGAATACGTCTGGGCTACATCGTGGGGTGTCTCTACCCGCCTGATTGGTGCGCTTATCATGACACACTCTGACGACAACGGTCTCGTATTGCCTCCGCGTCTGGCTCCTATCCAGGTGGTCATCATCCCCATTGCTACCAAGCCCGAGCAGTTGGAACAGGTCAACAAGGCCGTTACGCCCATCATCGAGACATTGCGTAAAGCAGGCATCAGCGTCAAGTTCGACGATGCCGACAACAAGCGTCCCGGTTTCAAGTTTGCCGACTATGAGCTGAAAGGTGTTCCCGTGCGTCTCGTACTTGGTGCCCGCGACTTGGAGAACGGTACCATCGAGGTCATGCGTCGTGATACGCTGGAGAAGGAGACACGCAGCATTGAGGGAATTGCAGAATACGTTGAACAACTTTTGGACGAAATCCAAAAGAACATTTTCGAGAAGGCCCGCAAGTATCGCAACGAGCGCATCTACGAGTGCGACAACTACGAAGAGTTCAAGGAGAAGGTGAAAGACGGCGGTTTCTTCCTCTGCCATTGGGACGGCACGGCCGAGACCGAGGCTCAGATCAAGGAAGAGACGCAGGCTACCATCCGTTGCGTGCCCTTTGCTTACGAGCAGACGCCCGGCACCGACATGGTCAGCGGCAAGCCCGCCAAATACCGCGTCATCATCGCCCGCAGTTATTAAGCAGAATAAGAGCCACTTATCGCGCAATAAGTGGCTCTTAACAAATAATAAGTGGCACTTAATTTCCAATAAGTGCCACTTAATTATATACTCTTGTTATTCTGCGTCAGGGGTGATAAGTTTATAACCCTTGCCGTGAATGTTGATGATTTCAATCTGCGGGTCGTCCTTCAGATGCTTGCGAAGCTTGGTGATGTAAACATCCATCGAGCGGGCATTGAAGTAGTTGTCGTCAATCCAGATGGTCTTCAGGGCAAAGTCGCGCTGGAGAATCTCGTTGGAATGGCTGCAAAGCAGGGCCAGCAATTCGTTCTCCTTCGTGGTAAGCTTGGTCTGCTTCTCACCGATGGCGAGCAGTTGCTTCTGGGTATCGAAAGTGAAGCGGCCAATGTGATAGACTGAGCTCTCACGGTTTTTCTTACCACGTACACGGCGCAGAATAGCTTCTATACGGAATACGAGCTCTTCCATAGAGAACGGCTTGGTGATATAGTCGTCAGCACCAATCTTGAATCCTTCGAGGATATCCTCCTTGAGTGTCTTGGCGGTGAGGAAGATGATGGGGATGTCGGGATTGGCCTGACGGATTTCCTGAGCAAGCGTGAAGCCGTCCTTCTTGGGCATCATCACGTCGAGCACACAAATGTCGAACTTTGTCTTGAGGAATGCCTTGTAGCCAGCCTCGCCATCTGGACAGAGCTCGGCCACATAGCCTTTAGCTGCCAAATACTCGCGTAACAGCATTCCGAGGTTCTCGTCGTCTTCGCAAAGAAGAATTTTCAGTTTGTCGTCCATAATTGTAAATTTTTGTGGGGTTATTAATGAATTTGTTTATTATTGTGTCACCTGTTGTTGTCAGCATCTTCGTCCAATACGGGCAGGCTGATGGTAAACTTGGTTCCCTTGCCCAATTCACTCTCGACCTTGATATTGCCCTGATGGAGGTCGACCACCTTCTTGACGTAAGCCAAACCTAAGCCGAAGCCCTTGACGTCATGTTTGTTACCCGTGTGGACACGGTAGAACTTGTCGAAGATTTTCTTGACATTCTCCTTCTTGATGCCCTGCCCTGTGTCACGGATTGAAAGGCAGAGATGCTTGTGCTCGTCATTCCATGTGCGTAGATAGATGTCGATGGGTTCGTCGGGTTTGCGATACTTCACAGCATTGTCCATCAGATTGGTAATGGCGTTCTGGAAGTGTACTTCGTCGACAAAGATGGCAGAATCGACAGCTTCTATCTCAGTGTATATCTTGCCTCCCGTGTGTTCGACACGCAGGGAGAATGTCTGGGCAATCTGCTCGACCATTTCGTTAAGGTCAAGTTCCTTACGCTTGAATACCACACTTTTCTTATCGAACATTGACATCTGGAGTACCTTTTCGACTAGGAAGCGCAAGCGTTTTGACTCGTCGCCAATGATGCTACCCAGATGCTTGGTCAACTGCTCGGTCTTAGGCACGCTCTCGTCGTTCATCATCTGTGCAGCCAGCGAGATAGAGGCAATAGGAGTCTTCAGCTCGTGGGTCATATTGTTGATGAAATCGTTCTTTATCTCAGAATAGCGTTTCTGACGGAAGATAACCACAATCGTGAAGAGGAAAGTGATGAGAAGTACGATGGTGAAAATGATGCTAGGAATCATGAACCGCACGCTGGAAAAGATGTAGCTGCTCATTTCCGGGAAGTGCACCTTGACAACACCCATCTTCGACTGAGGATCGTTTTGGAAGAGATACTGCGTGTAAGCATATTTCTCACCTTTTTCCGAGTAGTCGGGACAACGGTAAACTTCACGACCATCGGTGGTCGACACAGTGAAGTGGTATGGAATATTGATGCCGTTATTGGCCAGTTCCTGACGGATATCGTTGTCGAGCATTCTGAAATTGATGCGTTCCTGCAGAGGTTTGTCGCTGGCTGTATACAATATATTATATACCACCTCGTCGAGCAAACCTTTCTGATAGACATAACGGTTGCGGACAATTTCCTGCATGGACTTGGCAGCATCGACCAGCGAATTTTTGTCCTTACGTAGAATCATAGCCTTAGGAATGCTGGAAGGTTTCAACTCGAAGGTCTTTAGCTGGAACGAGGAATAAACGGTATCGCTGAAAACGGAGTCCTGCTGATAGGCACGGCGTTCGGTTTCCTTGATGTCTTTTTCCAAATAGCGTGCGGTCTCGTTAACCTCCAGATGGTGGGATGCCTGATAAAGACTGCGGTTAACACTCTCGTCGAACTGCTCTTTCTTCATCTTGACCATCTCCTCGACATAGGAGAACTGAAGATAGAGCAGCGCCAGGAATGAAAATCCCATGATGACGGCAATGGCCCAAATAGTAGACTTCTTCATATCGAGTGCAAAGATAGCATTAATTTCGATACGAAGAAGTCTTTTAGTTAATTATTTCCGTTAATTTTAACGAGTTTAACGAAAAATATATAGTTTAGTTTCGTATATTAAATCTAAAAATGTATGTTTACGTCCATTCCGAACTGAATAGGATTACCTCGCTGGGCAAAATAGCGCGTACCTCCGGCAGCACTACTTTGTACGGCAAATGTATTATAGTGCGTGTTGGTCATGTTGCGTCCCCAGAGGGAAACAACGACGGGACCGAAGTTGTAGTCAGCATGGGCACCCAGCAATGCATAGAACTTCTGAGCGTATGTGTTAGCTTCGTCCCACCACGTCTTGCCCTGAGCAGCAACATTAGCACCGATGGTGAACTGCCCGATATGATAGTCGGCCATAGTGCTGAACATATGCATGGGCACAAAGGGGACGTAATTGTCTTTATAAGTATCATACTCGTCGAACTTGGCATTGGTAAAGCTGTAAGTAACAGCCCAGTCCAGGGCATTGTCCAACAGACGTCCGCGAAGAGATGTTTCCAGTCCGCAAGAGTGACTCTTACCCGCATTGACCATCATACGACCATAGTTGCTGTTGGGCTCCATGATGGACAGTTGCTGATTGCGTATCTGCATATAATAGAGCGCGAGGTCGAAATGTAACAGATTGTCGAAGAGGTTCAAGTGTGTACCCAACTCGTAGTTCCACGATTCCTCAGGCTTGTAACTGATGGTTTCCTCAATGGCGTCGTAGTCGGCAGCAGTATGTTCCACATCGTAATCGCCACGCATAGCATCCTGCTGGTGGGCATTGAGTTCGGTCTGAAGAACGTCCGAGAACATCTGGATGTTGAAACCACCAGCACGGTAACCTTTTGACACCAGAGCGTAGACGTTGCCAAGATTCTCACCAAGGAAATAAGTCAACCCTATCTTGGGCAACAACTGGGTGTAGGTCTTCGAGCGATTGTCGACTACGTGTGAGGTAAGATGATAGGTGGCCTGACGCTCTGCGGTACCACCCGTCATATTCATATAGGCAAGGGCGTCGTACTCAATCTTCACCTTATCTATATTAAGACGAAGGCCAAGGGTAAGCTTCAAACGATCGGTCAACAGGATATTTGACTCATGGAAGGCAGCGAGCGTATAGGAAGGAGTCTTGAACGATTCGGGAACAGCCATCTCAGCACTCATTGTCACACCGGCAATGGCTTTCTGCACAGCTGCTTCAGCAGCAGCAGCGGCCTGTTTTTCAGCTACAGCCTGAGGCATGCCCTGAGCTATCATCTGCTCAAGCATCTGCTGATACATACGCGGATACATGGACTGACGCATAGCTCCCTGCATAGCATTCGTAATGGCATTACCAATAGGACCTGTGATGGCGTCGCCAAAATACACGGGCGCATCGGTACGGAGCCACTGGTAGAAACCATAAAGTCCTGTGGCATGCTGCCAACGGCTTTTATCATGAGAACGGAGCACGAACTCCTGCGTGAGGGCGTTCATTTTCTGGCGCTGTTCCAGTTGCAGATAGTCGGGCGTCATGTAGTCCTGATCCATCAGCATGCGGTCTTGCAGGAACTGATAACTTGTAGTCGAGGTAAAGAGCAGGTTATCCATATCGTAGCTGATGGTGAGACCTGTGTTCACCATGTTACGCTTATAGCCGTTCATGATAGTGGTGGCAGGGTCCTCGACATCAAGGCTATAGGGCTTTACCGAACTTTCGGGCATAGGCTGAAACTCGCCATAGCCAAAACCATTCTGGTTCACCCATTGATAATCAACAGTCAGGTCGAACTTTAACTTTTGAGTGGGCGCATAAATCAGTCTGGCCTTGCCTCCTGCCTCAAGGCTCTTGTCATTACGCTCATCGAAATTCTGATTCTTGAAAAAGCCTTTCAAGCCGCTATAGAAACCAGCAACGCTGAAAGCCAGCTTGTCGCTGGGACGATGGTAATGAGCCACCTCAACGTTACGCCAAAGACCTGTACCAAAGCCCAAGCGGATATCTGTGCCCTGATAATTCATAGGGTTCTTCGAATAGATACGCACTAACCCACCCTCGGTATTCTGTCCATAGAGCGTTCCTTGCGGGCCACGAAGGATATCGACACGATCCAACATGTAAAAATGGTTGTTGAAAGCGGCCTTCGACATCAATGGAATATTGTCGTAATAAACGCCAACGGCAGGGTTGTTGATGCGCGAGCCTATGCCACGCATATACATAGAAGAAGTAAGACGCGAGCCATAGGCAGGCATAGAGAACGAGGGTACATACTGCGACAACTGACTAAGGTCGCGGACATTGAGCTGTTGCATCTGTTCACTACTGAAGACAGAACTGCTAAGGGGTTGCAAGCGCAAGCGTGTCTGTTCCTTAGGCTGAGCCACAACAACAACTTCGTCCAAATCCACAACACGGGAGGTATCGTTGACTACTTCCGATACAACACTAGCAATACCATTCATACAGAAAAGTATTGCTGAAAATAAGAGGTATATTCTTTTCATTTCAAACATAATTTCATTTTCCGGCTGCAAAGGTACAATTATTTCAAAAGACCCACAATCCATATTAATGAGGATTTTACACTTTCGGATATGATCAGGAAGATATTTCTTAAGATAAATCAATTATTCAATCGTTTGCACAATGGAATTTAAGGAAAAACAAGAATTGTGTGGGCGCACAAAAAATATTTTTGTAATTAAATGATAAAATGTTTGCAGGTTAACAAAAAAAGTCGTAAATTTGCAC
>CADCDY010000166.1 GCA_902800245.1 uncultured Prevotellaceae bacterium | reverse complement strand
CCTTACCTTTGCCGGGATTAATACTTTTACATAACAGTAAAGTATTTAAATTGTTAAACAATTATCCTCCACCGGTCGTGAGATTCGTGGAGGTTTTTTTATGCTCGAAAATTATGGTGTACAAACCTTGGGAAGTTCAAGGGAATCTTGAAAACCTGGAAAATTTAATGTTTGCAAACATTTTATTTGATAATATTTTGATGTTTGAAAACATTTTACATCAGCCTTCTTCCATCAGCCTTCTTCCCTTTGACTTTTTTTTTCAAAAAGAAATGCGTTCTTTTTCCGTAAAATTTTGTACCTTTGCACGCAGAATTTAATTATAGAACTAAATTAAAGCTTTATGAAAGTAAAATTACTCTTAACTTTTGCCCTCCTGCTGACGGCAGTGACGGGCGCATGGGCGGATGTTACGCCGCGAGACGGTGACGTCTGGGACGAGGCTACAAAGACCCTGACCGTGAACTCGAATCCTGATGAGTATTCCTATTCTGGGAATGATGAGATTCAACAACTTGTTATTGCTTCTGGCGTGACGACCATCGGCGATCATGCCTTCGAGTATTGCACTGGTCTTACATCGATTGAAATCCCCGCCAGCGTGACGAGCATCGGCGAGAGTACCTTCTATAGTTGTAATGGTCTTACATCTGTCACTTTTGCTACAGGTTCACAACTGACGAGCATCGGCTATTATGCCTTCGAGGATTGCGCTGGTCTTACCTCCATCACCATCCCTGCCAGCGTGACGAGCATCGGCAAGGGTGCCTTCAATTATTGCAATAACTTAGCAACGATGATTGTGGAAGACGGGAATCCGGAATATGACTCTCGCAACAGCTGTAATGCGATTATAGAAAAATCGACCAACACGTTGATTGCTGGATGTAAAAGCACGACCATCCCCGCCAGCGTGACGAGCATCGGCTATTTTGCCTTCAGGGGTTGCACTGGTCTGACCTCCGTCACCATCCCTGCCAACGTGACAAGCATCGGCAATTCTGCCTTCGAGTATTGCACTGGTCTTACCTCCATCACCATCCCTGCCAGCGTGGCGAGCATCGACTATGGTGCCTTCAGTTATTGCAGTAACTTAGCAACGATGATTGTGGAAGACGGGAATCCGGAATATGACTCTCGCAACGGCTGTAATGCGATTATAGAAAAATCGACCAACACGTTGATTGCTGGATGTAAAAATACTATTATCCCTGACGACGTGACGAGCATCGGCGATGGTGCCTTCATTGCTTGCAGTGGTCTGACGACCGTCACCATCCCCGCCAGCGTGACCTACATAGGACCTGATGCGTTCTATGATTGCACGGAAGTAACGGACGTCTATTGCGATGCCGACCCAGCCGCTTTGACATGGAACGAAAACGGCTGTAATGATTTTAAGCCTGACGGCTCCACCATTATCCATGTTGCTGACGCAAATTCTTGGTATGCCAAGTTTGGTGGTGTGGTCAATGGTATTTTCAGAGACTCATCACCTGTCACACCTATCGATTGGACTTACGATTCAACCACCAAGACGCTGACCCTCAGCGGTACAGATCTAGTCCTTTCTTATAGTGATTTAGATGATTGCCCTTGGAAAGAACATGTTGCAGAAGTTGAAAATATAGTTATTGAGGATGGTATGAAGGGTATTGGACCGAATGCCTTCGCCGACGACTATTCAGCCCTTACCTCCGTCACCATCCCTGCCAGCGTGACATTCATCGGCGGTGGTGCCTTCTATGCTTGCTCTAATCTGACGACGGTCACCTTCGATGGCACACCGACATTGACGTTCATCGGCAGTGCTGCCTTCTTGAATTGCACTGGTCTGACATCAGTCACCATCCCTGCCAGCGTGAAGAGCATCGGCGACTGGATCTTTCAGGATTGCTCTAATCTGGCGTCAGTCACCCTTAACAGCAACCCGTATATTGGCTATGGTGCATTCTACGGCATCGCCAGTGATGCTACGGTGACGATGAACCTGACGGCACATGAGGGAGCGACAGGCGAATACTGGATGACGTTCTACAATGACTACTACAATTTCGAGGCTGACGCAAACACGAAGGTGTTCACGGCTGAGCTCAGTGATAACTCATTGACGCTGACGGAACTGAAGGACGACAAGATTGTGCCGTCGGGCAACGCCGTCATCCTGAAGTCGACATCGAGCCCCATCGTGATGACGCTGACGGAAACGGATAGCAACAACGACTTCAGCGACAACCAGCTGGAAGGCGTGTATGATCCTGCAGGAGAGAAGAGCGATGGCAACATGTACGCGCTGAACAAGGGTGCGCAGGGCGTAGGCTTCTATAAGCTGGCAGATGGCAGCACCCTCGGCTATGGCAAGGCATATCTGTGGTATGACGGTAGCAGCTCCAGCAGTTTCTTCGGCTTCGACGGCGAGACGACGGGCGTGAATGAGGTAAGAGGTCAGATGGAAGATGTAAGAGGCGAATACTACGACCTGCAAGGCCGCCGCGTGGCTCAGCCCGCTAAGGGTCTGTACATCGTGAATGGTAAGAAAGTGGTAATCAAATAACATGGAGGATTTGACTATGACAAAGAAAGAATATATGAAACCCGCAATGGAGGTTGTGAAGATTCAGCAGCAGTGCCAGATTCTGGCAGGCAGCTTGGATGCCAATGGCATGAACGATATGCTACAGGAAGAGACCATAACCGACGGCTGGGCACCGATGTTCGACGAAATCGGTTTAGGCTTTTAAAACCTCTGCAGCACAGGCGACCCATGGTGGACTACAAAAATATACTGACCGGAGTGGCTGAGAGGCTTTCCGTTTTGAGGGAAGAACGGCCCTCGGCGGGTACGAGATACCGGCTGATGGGCGTGGTGGCGGACATCATGGCCGCATGCCCTATACTTATACGATGTTTAACATCGGACATATAGAACATTTCTATAATCTGGTGCAAAAGTAAGAGGAACCTTTGTGTCCTGTCAATGGTCTTAGTTGTCAAAAAACACACCGCCTTAACAAAATTTAAGAGAATTGGTGACTGAGTATAATTATTTTTTTTAATAACTTTGCATCTAATTTGGGGATGATGCTGATAAGAAGCTCGTCCTTTTCTAAGTCTTTAACATTAATTTAAATACGTATTTATGGAAAGAAGATTTACTAAACATGTCTTTATGACTGCATGGCGGCGCCTTAGCCTGACGCTGCTCGTCGCGCTCTGCTGCCACACCGCTGCAAGCGCAGAGACACAGACACTTACGGTTTGTAATGGGACGGATAATTCCCAGTATCTCCCTGTATATGGGTATTGGGCAGACATGTCAGATACCAAATCCGAGTTTGTCATCCCCAAAGGAGAGTTGAGTGATATGGAAGATGGCACTATCTCCGCACTGACGTTTTATCTTCAGCAAAGTGCATCTGCCGCTTGGACTGCTACGTTTCAGGTGTATCTCAAGGAAATTGATGCAACCACTTTGACGGGTATTACCGGCCCCGATGCCAGCACCGTGGTCTATACCGGAACCTTGGATGCCAGAGGAACGGAGATGACGGTGACATTTAGCACACCATATACCTACAATGGTGGAAACCTGCTGATTGGTACATATAACAGCGTGAAAAGCAGTAATAGTCCTAGTGCTTATTTCTACGGTGTTAATCAAAGCGAGAATACTGGATGGTATAGAACTTCTTCAACGAAATTCATTCCCAAGACCACATTCACCTACGAGCCCTCCGGCAGCGCGGTGCCTAAGCCGAATAATCTGGCTGCCTCGAACATCACGCACGAAAAGGCTACCATCACCTGGTCAAGCGATCAATCTGCCTGGGACATCGCCTGGAGCACCGATCCCGACTTTGACCCGGCATCAGCCACCACACATACTGACAACGTGAGTGAAAAGACCTACACCATCACCGGCCTCAGCCAGTCGACCGACTATTATGTTGCCGTGCAGAATGCCGGTAGCGGTAAATGGAGCTCAACGTTGCATTTCAAGACCGCGGCTATAGCCACTGCCGTCGGCGATGGCTGGAGCGAAAACTTTGAAAGCCCCGGTGGATGGGATCTCATCAATGGTGAACTTGCCAACAAGTGGACTTGGGGCACCGCTGCCAACAACGGCGGTACGCACGCCCTCTACATCTCCAACGACGGCGGTACAACCAATGCCTATACTTTTATTACTAGTAATACGATAGTGTATGCCACAAGGTTACTTACCTTCACCGAAGGGACATTCGAGTTCTCCTACGACTGGCGGGCCAATGGTGAGAGTAGTAGTGACTATCTGAGAGTAGCCCTGGTACCAGCAACAGAGTCGCTCACTGCAGGTACGACCGTTCCTACAGGTTTTAGCGCTTCGGCACTCCCCACGGGCTGGATAGCCTTGGACGGTGGGAGTCAACTGAGTGGGGTTACGGCATGGCAACACAAAGATGCAACCATCGATGTCGCCGCTGGCAACTACTATCTGGTCTTTGCCTGGCGCAACGACGGTGGTGCAGGAAATAATCCACCGGCAGCCATTGATAATGTGAGCATCAGTAAATATACTGATAAGGTTACAGACTTGGCCGTGAGCAACATCACTACCACCGCCGCCACCATCAGTTGGAACGGCAACGGCGATAGTTATAACGTCAGATATACAAAACTGTTCCTCACTGAAGGCTTTGAAGGCGGTAGCATGCCCGCAGGATGGACAAAAGAGGGTACTGGTCTTTTTTCAATAGGAACAGGTGACAATGAAACTGACCGTGGCAGCCATAGTGGCAACAAAAATGCAAGGTTTCCGTCTTCTTCCTCTAATATAGGCAACCAGACATATCTTATCACCCCAAGCATGGATTTAAGTGGGGAGACAAGCCTGAAACTCTCTTTCTGGTATATCAACAGAGCTGCTGTTAGTCATATCGATGGCATCGGCGTGTACTATCGTGTGGGCACTGAAGGTGAATGGAACGAACTGTGGAGCACCACAGAAGCACATGGATCTTGGACGAACCAAGAGGTTACGCTGACAGGCCTTGCAGCCAACTACCAGTTAGGCTTTAAGATGACAAACAACGATGGCTATGGAGTCGGTTTGGACGATATCCAAATTACCACCTCCGCTGACTGGCAGACCGTCAACGACATCACAACCATGAGCACTACCCTTACAGGACTTGACGCTAACACCACATACGGATGTCAGGTGCAGAGCGTAAAGGCTGGTAAGACGTCCTTATGGTCGCCTATTGCTACGTTTACTACTGCGGCGGCTGCCGTCGTTCTGACCGAAGGCAACTGCGGCACGACGGGCAGTGAAAGCAGTGTGACATGGAGCTACAATCCCACGACGAAGACACTGACCATCAGCGGTACAGGGCAGATGATGTACTACGGCTCCGCACTGGGTGGCGACAGCCAGTATCACAGCACGGCACCTTGGAGTCATTTTGACAGCGAGATTGAGACGGTTATTGTCGAGAATGGCGTGACCTATATCGGCAGCTATGCCTTCGCCTATTGCACGGCACTGACCAGCGTCAGCCTGCCTGCAACGGTCAGTCAGATGGGCAACTACGTCTGCTACTACAGCAATGTCACCCGTATTGACATTCCAGCAACAGGCGTCGTATCACTCGGTACTGACGGCTTCGACTACACACCAGCAGGACTAGTTATCGCTGTTCCTGCAGAACTGCTGGCCACTTATAAGACTGCTACGAACTGGAGCGGATATGCAGCAAAGATGGTGGGTGTGCTCAACGAGACGACAGGCTTTGACAATACTTTTGCCACAGGCAACTATGAGTACACACGCACCTTCTACTGCGGCGTGGCAGCAACACTCTGCCTGCCGTTCGAGTTAAACAGCGCGCAAATATCCCCCTACGGAAAAGTATACACGTTTGATGGCGTCGACAAGACGACTGAGCCTACGTGGACGGTGGTGATGAGAGAGGATGATCCAAGCAATAACGTAACAGGTAATCTCGAAGCCAACACGCCCTACCTCTTCGTGCCGTATATCCTTGCCGGTAAGAGCAAGGGCGACGCGATGCCGCTTATTTTCACAGGAGAAGTGGCTACGGCTGCGAATGCCGGCTACACGTCAAAGGCTGAGGGAACGGCCGGTGCTTATTGGACATTCCAGGGCGTGTACTATAATGTGGCTTGGAACGACGGTAATGCTGACCTCGGCTCGGTCTATGGTTTCGCAGCCCAGAACTACGACGGCAGCTCATATACCGTCAACCCTGGTGACTTCGTGAAGGCGATGGCTGGTGCAAGCATTGCTCCTTTCCGTGCGTTCCTGAAGTTCACACCTGTTAGTGGTGCTCCACGCAGAGGTGCTGCTGAAGAGGCGCTGCCTTCAAGGATGACGGTACGCCTCGTGAATGCTGACGGTGACGTCACAGCCATCGGAACCATCGACACCAAGACCGGTGAAATCCGCTTCGACAGCGATGCATGGTACACGCTGGACGGCCGTCGCCTCGACAGCAAGCCTGCTCAGAAAGGTGTGTATATCAATAATGGTAAAAAGATAATTGTCAAATAAAAGACCCTCTAAATCCCCCTGTATAGGGGGACTTCCTTTCGGGGAAAGAGTCCTTAATATTAAATCATTATGAAGAAGAAA
>CADCDY010000165.1 GCA_902800245.1 uncultured Prevotellaceae bacterium | reverse complement strand
AATATTGTATTTCATCTTTTGTTCTTTTTACTTGTTACTAAATGCGTTTGTTTGCGATCGCATTTGTAACATAAGCAGGGGTGCAAGCAAAAAGAATTCGTTTTCAGACTGATATTGTTCGGTTTTCTGCGCAGAAAACTGAACAGGCATGATATAAGATGTACTATTACGATGGCATATTACAACCCAAAAAGGTTGTATTTGCCATTTACAACCGAAAATGGTTGTTTTTTCAATAACAACCAAAATCGGTTGTGTCCCCTGCAAGTAATGTTATAGCTCAAACTTTGACAAATTTGACATTTGCTATTTCTTCACGATGCAGTGTCAGATATTCATTTTCAATGTGGGTATGAAATCCCCAAGCAGATTCGTTAAACACCATCGAATGTCTTTCTATTACCAAATCAACAATGTCACCATGGAACGTCGCGTTGACTAATCTATCACAATTTAGTTCATTAATAACGCCACTATAAGCAACATGTTTACCTTGTTCATTTAGCCTATAAAACAGATGTATGTTTTGAGTCTCACCAACTCTTTTCTGCCAATCTGCCCAGTATTTCTTTGTCATATCTCAATTCTGTTTACAACTTTTATCAAATAATAAGACCATACCTAAGGCAGCAAGAAGACAAATGGCTCCCCCTCCCCAAAAAATAAGACACCAAATTATCTCGTTCATATCTCAATATATTTAAAGATTTTATGGCTACACCCAATACAAGGGTCATGGTTTTCATCCCAGTCATCACTACTTAGCTTAGAACACCTATAGTTATAATTGTTCTCAGGTGTGTCATAATCACACAGCAATAGTTTCTTCATATCTCAATCCTCCTTGATTGTAGATTCTTTTTCTATAGCATCAACAATTGATGTTATTTCTTTCAAACAACTGAAGAATCCACTCCAATACATACCATAACCATTAGAGTGCAATGGGTACTCTTCTTCTTCGTGTTCTTGATTGTACTTAGCCTTCATTTCTTCAAGTTTGGCTTTTACCTGCTGCAACTTATCCATATTAGTTCTTTTTATAAGTTTTGTCTTCTAACAACGATTGCTCATCATATACGTTTCCATCTTCAAAAGTATAGAACCAGTCATTCTCCTCTTCTTCAAGTTCGACCCTCGTAACTTTACCTAACATACACTCACCTTCTTTATCTGAATAGGATTCATAGAAAGCAAGTGTATCTCCGATATTCCAATGAGGTTTTTTACCACGCTTGTATATAGTTTCAAAGCAGCTATACTCTGTCTGTTGATCTTCTTCCTCCATATCGTCAATGAAGTTAAGTAAATCTTGAAGAACAACCTTTGCACTGTTACCATTAATCGACGCGATAGATGGCCTAAAAACATCTTTCTGCCTTTCAATCTCGGCTCTTATCCGTTTTACTTGTTTGTTCATATTTCAATCCTCCACATTATATCCACCATATGCTTTAATTCCAGACGAGAAAGCACTATTTGAAATCATGATAGAGCTACATCTTTTTATTCCGCTAATTGTCGGAGACATCTGTAGAACAGGTTTAAAACCCATTGTTTTCAGTTCTTTGTAAGTATATGTTTTACTCATATCTCAATCTATTTACTAACTATATTTTAACATTATTGTTTGTCTGAAGAAGATATTGGTTTAAACTTATCGTGAAACGCAATCCGACTCCAAATGTAGGGTACTCATAATCAGCACTTCCGTCAAATAGTGTATATTCCTCATCAACCTTTTTTAATGCATCTAAATCCAGTTCAGACACATATTCATTAAGCAAGTCATCAAACCTGTTTAGTAAACTATCTTTTGTCATAATCAACCCTCCATCTTTGTTTGTTTGATGATGCAGTTCGCATACTTTAGAACCTGAGAAGCGAATTTTTCCTCTTCTCCCTCATAGCCCCTGCGTGAAAGCATAGCTTGGGCTATACCAATAATCAGATCAGCCTCGAAATCATTCATAATTCAATCTCCCTTGCCCGACAGTTAATATCCCTGCTTTTAACCGAAAGCCGGCACTCGTACTCCCAGGCAAAAGAGAAAGCGCAGACCCCAGCCATATCTCCTGTCAGGCTTAGCACGGCCTCTAATTCCTTATGGTGAAGTCTGCGCATATTGCGCATACCCCAACAAGAATTAGTCAATGCTCGTCTTTCTCTCAGATGGAGGTGCTAATTCGACAGGAGAATTGTGAGCAAATAAAATATGTTGTGCCTCCGAAGAAACACGGTGCAAAGATAGCGATTATTTTCCAAACCAACAAGCATTTATGGAATTTTTAGCCGTTTGCACATTGAATTTACCTTAATGTGGCAAAGTGGCATTGTGGCAAAGGGACAAAATAAATCCGCAACCTCGTTGGGAGATTGCGGACGCGGAGAGATTAACATGTTTCTGTTCAGATTGCGAGCGGGCCGTGGCCCATGCAACTCGTAGTTCCGAGGGCAGTCAGGGCTGCCGTGAGGATTGATACGATGACCTGAATGATGGTCTTCCAAGTTTCCTTCTTCATAGTAATTCAGATTTAAGGGTTAATACTTTCTGAGTTTCAAGGAGGGTACAATTTGTACCCCCTTTAGTCCTCAGACATCGCTCAGTTCTGGTCGGCGTAGTCCCACTCGTCGGGCTCGGAGTTGATCTCCAGGACTGTGCCCTTTGTAGGCATCTGGAACGAACCTGTGTAGGTTCCGTCGTTCTCAGTCAGCGTGATGCGGTTGCCGTTCACCTTCGCAATAGGCTCCATGCCGTTTCCGGACACGACGCTGACGTTCACGTTAGAGCCGGAATGCACGTTGTCGTTGCTGTTGATTTCCTGCTCGCTGTCGTCGGTCACGCTCATTGCACCGTTGCCGTACTTGTAGATCACCAGTCGATAGTCACCCTCGGTGCCGCTCTGCGAAGAACCGCTGTTGCCGCCGGTGTTGCTACCTGAGCCGCTGTTGCTGCCCGAACCTGAGTTGCCTCCGTTCTGTGAGCCGCCGTTGTCACCGCCGCTCTGCGAAGAGCCATTGCCCGAAGGCGTTACGCTACCCGTTCCGCTGCCACTCTGCGAACCACTGCCACCGCTGGGATTCTGAGGCTCATCCTCGTCCTCCTCGTGATAGTCGGTGTAGTTCTTGGGCAGCTCGGTCACGTTGCCTGCCTTAGTCAGTTCCTGACGAGTGAACTCTCCTGTGGCACGGGCACGCATATACACGCTGTCGATGTGCTTCGTGGTTGAGAACTCAGCCGAAGTCGGTGCACCGTTCTTCTTCGTCTTGATGCCTGCGGAGAAGATGGCCAGCCCTTCGAGCTTCACGGCCTTGCCCTCAAGCATCAGCTCTCGAACGCAACCGATCATGTCGGTCAATACGCCCTTGATGGCACCCTTCGAGTACGGAGTGTTGTGCTCCGACATGTGCTTAGCCAGCTCGTCGATGTTGATGGTCTTGCCGATGGTCACGGCGCGTGCGAACCACTTGCCGTAGGCTACGCTCTGGCGATTCTTGTTTTGATACTTACGATAAAATACGCTCATAATAAATGTGTTTTTACATGGTATTAGATTCCGTTGCGACCAGCTACATCGGGTGGCCGCCTCCCGCCTTTTGTCTCCATTTGCGACGCGCGCTTTTCGTTCCTTTTGACAATGCAAAGGTACTACATTTTTCGCCAAGTTCCAAATTTCGGGTATCCATAACTTGTAAAAATCTGTTAATGGGATACGAATAATTTCTTAAAATATGTAAACGATATGTTTAGCCCATTCAAACGTATTTTTTAGCCTCTTCAAACGTGCTGTTTGCGATTTGGAAACAACTGGGCTCTGTCTTAGCCTGAAATACGTTGACTCCTGCCAAGCCTCTTAAAAGTTAAAAAGAGTTATGAGAAAAGGTCAACGTTTTGCACGCGCATTCAAGCGTGC
>CADCDY010000164.1 GCA_902800245.1 uncultured Prevotellaceae bacterium | reverse complement strand
TATTTCATGGACGGCGACACGATGCGCAACAGCCGCATGGAGTTCCAGACACCCAAAGTGGCGCTGCTGGGCGTACTCAATGGTGACTACAAATACTACGTGTGGGGCGAGGAACCGCTGAAGTGGAAAATCAAGGAACTCAACCTCAAGGGCCTCGTGCTCAACGACGTGAGCATCCCCATCTCCGAAATACATATCATTGGCCGCGACCGGCAATTGATAGAGCAGATAGATGACCAGTACTCGCGCCTGAAGCAGAGCGGTGAGATTGCTGCCATTCAGGATCGCTGGTTCCATCCTGAGCGCGTCCACGACCACTCGTCGCCGATAGTCTATTACATCATCGTAGCCGTGCTGCTGCTGACAGTGCTCTGCTACTTCTTAGCACGCCTGGCAAAGACCCACGTGCAGAGTGCTGCTCGCAAGTCGACGGAGTTGAACGGCATGATGTTCAAGGCCCTGCACATGGGCAACTTCAACATCATGGTCTATGACATCAAGAACGACCTGATGACCAACAAATACGGCCAGATATTGCCCAAGGAGGGCCTCACGCTGGCCGAATTCATCAGCCACATCCACCCTAGCCAGCAACAAGAGTTCACCCAGAAAATGAAGCTCTTGACTGATGGCCGTGAGCGCCAGTTCGTACTGAACAAACTGTTCAACAGCGCCACCGACGATGCCCCCCATTGGCTCAGCTTCCACGGCCACGCCATCCTGGAACTCGACAACGAAGGACATCCCGCCTATGTTGTCAATGCCATCCACGACGTCACCCAAGACCTCGAAGAGAACAAGGCCGAGCGCGAACTTGTCAAGAAGTACGAGCAACTGTCGAACATCCCGTTCATCGCCATGTCGTTCTACGACAAGGGCGGCTGGCTTATCGATCTCAACGACAACATGCGGCAGCTCTGTGGCATGACCGACGAGCACCCAGAGAACAAGCGATTCTGGGAAACCGTCTGCATGTTCGATGTCCCGCTGTTCCGCAACATCTACTCGCCCGACAGCCGCAACGACATGCTCATCTGCCAGCACATGGACTATCCTGAAATGGGCATCGACCGCTATATTGAGTTCTACATCCTGCCGCTGTTCAACATCGAGGGCGAAATCTGCAACTACTTCATCACCACGCTCGATATCACCGACGACCGCAACCGCGACCGCGACCGCCATCTGCACAATAAGGAGGTGCAAGCCATCAAGGCCGATATTGAGCACAAGAAGCAGACGCTGGCCTTCCTTCTGGAACATAGCTACCGCCACTTAGAGCAGGACGATGATGGCAGGATGCACATCGTCGTCGACAACACCAAACTCGAGGAGGCCCGCCGACAGTTGCAGGCCGTCACCACACTGGCCGACGAGAGCGTCAGGATGAAGAGTGGCTTCATGGCATCAATGACCCACGAGTTGCGCACGCCGCTGAACGCCATCGTCGGATTCACCGGCGTCCTCGACACGCTGGGCGACAATCCTGAGCGCAGCGAATACGTCCGCATCATCCGCAACTCTAGCGACATGCTGCAGCGACTCATCAACGACATCATCGAGGCCTCGTCCATCAGCGGCGGCACACTTACTGTCAAGCCCGAGACCATCGACTTCGCTACTGCCTTCGACGACATCTGCCTGACACTCCAGCAGCGCGTGCAGGGCAAGGATCTGAAGTTCATCAAGGAGAATCCCTACGACACCTTCGTTACCACACTTGACTTCGAGCGCATCCAGCAGGTGCTCACCAACTTCGTCACCAACGCCGTGAAGTTCACCTCGCAGGGACACGTCCGACTGGGCTATCGCTACGAGAAGCACGGCATGTACCTATACTGCGAGGACACTGGCATCGGCATCCCTAAGGACAAACAAAAAGTGGTATTTGACCGTTTCGTCAAACTTAACGAGTTCGTGCAAGGCACTGGGATGGGACTGGCCATTTGTAAGTCGATTGCCGACAGTTGTGGAGGCGACATCGGCGTCATCAGCGCTGGAGAAGACCGCGGCTCCACCTTCTGGCTCTGGATTCCCTGCGAGAACCACACCTAATTCTTAGCTCTCACCATTATTTTATGCTGACGCAGAGCATGGTGAGGTCGTCACTCTGCTCGGGGCCGTCGGCGAAGGCGTCGAGCGCACATTTCATTTCGTCTATCAGGAAGCGGGAGCGGGTCTTGGGGGTTCGCTCGCCGAAGGGCTGTGTAGACTCGCGGAGTACACGGAGCATGCGCTTCTCGCCGAACTGCTCCTGCATGCGGTTCTCAGCCTCGTTGACGCCGTCGGTATAAACGAAAAGCATGCTGCCGCGGATGTCACTGATGTGGCCTCCAACAAAGGTGTAGTCGGGCCAGAGTCCGATGGGGACGTTGGACTCGATGTCGTCGAGGAAGCGGAAGACGGTCTGCGAGGTATGCATACGTCGCTCACCGTAGACGGGCGGGTTATGGCCACAGTTGCAATAGTCGAGGTTGCCGGTCTTGAGATCGATGATGCCGATAAACATGGTGACGAATACGGAGTTCTCGTTGTCGGCGGACATGGTGTCGTTCATCTTGGTGGCAATGACCTCGGGCGGGAAGCCCTCCTTGGCTACAGTGCGGAACAGGTTGACGGCGACGGCCATGGTGAGCGAAGCGGGGATTCCCTTGCCGCTGACGTCGCCCACGCAAAAGTAGAGACGATCGTCCTGCAGGAAGAAGTCATAAAGGTCGCCGCCCACTTCCTTGGCGGGCACGATGGTGGCGTGGAGGTCAATGTCGCGACGGTCGGGGAACGCAGGGAAGTTGCGGGGCACCATCGACATCTGGATGTCCCGTGCAATGCGCAGTTCGCTGTCGATGCGTTCCTTAGCGGTGGTTGTGTCGGCCAGTTGGTTGTAGGCGTGGCGGAGTTCCCGTATCTGCTTGCGGCGGCGGAAGTAGTAGAAGATGGAGAAGACGAGTGTGATAAGGGTGATGAGCACGGCACCCTGTATCTGCAGGTCCTTGTTGGAGAGGCGCAGGTCTTTGGCCTCGTTTTCTGCCCGTGTTACATCAATTTGTGCAGCGTATTCATAGGACATCTGCTGCACCTCAGCGGTGTTGACAGAGTCGCGATAATCTTTGTAGCGCACCTGGTATAGGTAGGCCTGACGGTAGTCACCAAGGCTTGCGTAGGCATTGGCAATCAATTCTAAGCGGTCGCTGCCGCCCTTAATGTTGATGGCGATGTCCAAGGCCTCGGCGTAGCGGCCGTTCTTCATGGCGTGGTAGAAGTTGACAACGGAGCCGAAACTGTCGTCGTGGCCGTTGTCGCGCTTCAGTTTCTCGCGCTCAGCATAGGCACGGTTGAAGTCATCGCGGCTGTATTGGTCATCGTAGTATGCGATGCATATATACGTCCACGCTGACAGCCTGTGCTGCATGATGACGTTAGGCTCTGCCAATGCCTTGCGGGCGCAGTCGAGCACCTTCTCGGGCTTCCCCATATTGACGTAGATTTTCGCCATCCCGAGGTAGGGGGCGGCAGCGCTCTCGTCAGGGAAGAAGCGGTGCTGGTAGTTGATGGCCTCGGTGAACTCGTGCTCAGCCTGTGCGAAGTGGCGTAGGCTCGACGACATAGTGGCCAGAGCATACGTGGACGTGTAAAGGCCGAACTTACTGTCATGCTGATAGGCGTAGTCATGAATCTGGTGAGCCAGCTCCAGACCGCGCGTGCGGTTCACCCTGTTGAAGCTGTAGATGGCCTGGTTCGACCACGCCTTGTACATCTCCTTCTCCAACTGCGCGATGCGGTCGTTGCCACCAGCATCCGATGTCTGCGCCACCGCGGCCAGCGTCGCCATGACAGCCGTCAGCGCAACCACGTAAAGTCTTCTCAGTATGCTCATTCTTGCCTGTGCGATAAATACGTTTTTCTTCATTTCTCTACGACAATAGCCACCGACCAGTGAGTGCGCTTCAGTGGGGTGTAATAGACATGCGACGGCACGCCGTTCACCTCCAGTTCGGCCACGCCACGATGGTGTTTCTTCAGGCTGGCGACAAACGCCTCGTCGCTTATAGTAACAATGTCTCCGTCGGGGTGGGCGAAGCTGGTGCCATCGTCGTTCAGGATGACGATGAAGAAATCGTCGTTCCTAGACAACCGGTAGTCGTTCAGCAGTTCGTCGTTCCTTACCTCGTCCTCTATCTGCCGCAACTGTTCTATCATCCACTCCTGAGTCATGTCGGCTCCGCAGACGCATGCCAAGCGGCCCTGGGCGTCGAAAATGGGTGTGGCAAACGTTATGTAGTTGCCGCTAGCCACGTTCAAGTCATCCTCGTAATAATATGGCTTCGACCAGAAACCCTCCTTCTCCTTTATGCCTTGCACATACCACGTTGACGTGGTATAGTCGTGGCGCGCAGAGCCCACGAACGTCAGCATGAACTCCGTCGAATCACTCTGGTGCACGTAGGGCTGGAACCACCGGCCCTCCTGCGGAAAGTAGTTGGGCACGAAGGCCGCAAAGTAGCCGATGACGTCGGGGTTCAGGCTGGTCTTACTGCCGAGAGCCTCAACGACAGCCTGCGGCGACTCCATGTGCTTTGCCACCTCGTCGAACACGTTCTCAGCATTCATCTCCACGCCCCTGACAGTCTTCGACAATTTCTCCGCCACCACGTTCATCATGCCGACGTAGCGCACGTTGCGCTCCGCCCGAACCGCGTAGTTCAGCGCCACCGCCAGCAGCACTACCGCTGCCAGTGCGCCGATAACCACCGGCCACAGCCATTTTTTTTGATTGGTATTTGAACTCATAGAATCTATTCTTTTGTTGTCTTTTCTCGGTTGCAAAGATAGTAAATATATTTGTAAAAAGCAATGGATTTTGGAGAATTAACGTAATTCAGCCAAAAATAAATCCACGTCATAATTGCATGGCGTGGATTTCGTTATATCTGGGAATAGCCCTAAATAAAGGTATTCCGAAGGATTTGCCTTTTTTGCCTTTTGCCTTTTCCTGGGCGTGTGCGCTGCACTCACTTACATAAATACAGTTTGTGCGATAGAATACTGGCCTAGCAACAGGGCTAATAGCATCACTGGCATACGTTTGCTCAGCAGGAGCTGACAGGCAAAATAAATAGGGCGCATCATGTGGTGGGGATTATGCGTCGGCGAAGACCTTGCCGTCGGCGAGGGTGACCTGGAGCTTGGTGTACTCGGAGTGGAAATCGTTTTGCAGGCGGTCGAGATAGCGGCGGCTCTCCCAATGACACATGGGGAGGTCGTGGAGCAGGTAGTTGCCGCAGGACTCGGGCTCGGTGGCGGGGACGTGGTCCTGAGTGAGAATCCACTGGAGGCACTCGATGGTGAGCTGGCGCATGTCGTGGACGGTGTAGGTGCCGGTCATGACGATGTACATGCCTGTGAGGCAACCCATGGGTCCGACATAGACGACGTCGTCCTTGACGCGGCTGTTGCGGAACCATGTGGCCATGAGGTGTTCCAGACTATGCATGGCAGCGGGCGCTACGGCGGGCTCGTGGTTGGGCTCGGTGATGCGCAGGTCGAACGTGGTGAAACCCTTGTCCTCGCGCGAGACGTAGATGCCGGGCTTGAGGTGGGTGTGGTCGATGGTGAAACTTTGAATTACTTCCATGTTGTTAATTGATAATTGACAATTGACAATTTATAATTAGAGGGATTCGACGAAGGTGCGGGTGACTTGGAAGGAGTGGTCGGCGATGGTGTCCCAGAAGTTGTGGTACTGGGAGGCATCGGTGTCGCGCAGGGGGATGTCGCTGATGACGCGGAAGGAGATGAAGGGGACGTGGTTGAGGTAGCACGTTTGGGCAATGGCGCACGACTCCATGTCGACGGCCTTGGCTTCGGGGAAGTGGCCGAGGATGTCGCGCATCTTGTCCTTTGAGTCGACAAACCAGTCGCCAGTGACAATGAGACCTGGGTGAAGGCTGATGTCTGAAGGCTGAAGGCTGAGGGCCTTGTCGAGGAGGGTGGGGTCGGCGGCGTAGCGGGCGGGGAGACCCTGCACCTGACCGTAGACGGTGGTGTCGTCGATGGCGCGTCCGCAGTAGACGTCGTGGTAGCAGAGCTCGGTGCTGATGACGACATCCTGGACGTTGATGTCGTCGCCATTGCCTCCGGCACATCCGCTGGAGATGATGCAGTCG
>CADCDY010000163.1 GCA_902800245.1 uncultured Prevotellaceae bacterium | reverse complement strand
GCAAACGGACGATGGCGAACTGTGGACACTGGAAACAGCAGCACTGATGGGCAGACAGCACTCGCTGTCGCTCATCAGTTATGCTTATCAGGTGGAAGACGGCGACGGCAATGTGCTGCGTCGTGAGTGGGACATGGTGCCTCGCATCTATCATTTCGATGCCACCAAGGACTACATCTTTCCTGACCAGTGGCGCGACCGTCCGCTACCCATGCACCTCTATTCCGCAGCCTATCTCACCACGATAGGGCGTCCGCACGGCGAACGTGCCAAAGCGCTGCCGTTGCCTTTGTTTCGCAGGACGGTGATGTTCCGCGTATCAGCACCCCAGCTGAAGAAGGGGCAGGCCGTAGCCGTCTGTGGCAGTCATCCTGCCATCGGTTCGTGGAGCCCCAGCCGTTATCTGAAGATGGATTATGCTGGTGAGGGTGAATGGCTCCTGACCGTCAATGCCCAGGGCTGGCTGTTGCCGATAGAGTATAAATATGTAGTGGTAGACACCGAGACGCACGAATTGCTGAAATGGGAAGATGGCGACAACCGCATCGTCTCTATTAGCACTCAAAGTGTTTCCGTCGATTCTGTCGACGGAAACCACCGCGAAATTCCTGACGGCCACGTCCTCGTCCTGCATGGCGGTCATTTGCGCCTGGCAGAGGACACGTGGCGAGCGGCAGGTGTTGTCATCCCTGTATTCTCCCTTCGCAGCGAACATTCCTATGGGGTAGGCGATTTTGGCGATTTGCGCCGGATGGTTGACTGGGCAGCGGAGACGGGCATGAAGGTCATCCAACTGCTGCCCGTCAACGATACGACGACCGACGGCCACTGGCACGATTCCTATCCTTACAACATTGTTAGCACCTGCGCACTTCATCCGCATTATGTCGACTTGGAGGCCGCAGGTGTTTTGCGTTCCAAGACGCAGATGACGCAGTTCCTACGCCGTCGTCAGGAACTCAACGCACTACCTTACAGCGACTACGAAGCCGTAGGCCGCGTGAAGCTTGAATACCTCCAGCAACTCTTCGAGGAACAGGGCAATAAAACGACGGAAACATCTGGTTATAAGGAATTTATTGCCGATAATGAAGATTGGCTCAAACCTTATGCAGGGTTTATCACATCTTCCTTCAGCCATCTGACATCAGACTTCATTTACTACGTCCAATACCTGCTTCATACGCAGTTGAAGGCTGCTGCCGACTATGCTCGTTCGAAGGGTATTGTTCTGAAAGGCGACCTGCCTATAGGCGTCAATCGCGACAGCGTAGAGACACGTCAGCATCCTGAACTGTTCAACATGCATTCCTCAGCTGGAGCACCGCCTGAATTGTATTCGTATCAGGGTCAGAACTGGGGATTCCCTACCTATCATTGGGGTCCTGAACTCATCAAATGGTTCCGTCGTCGCCTGCGCCACATGGAGCAATATTTCGACGCCCTGCGCATCGATCACATACTGGGTTTCTTCCGCATCTGGGAGATTCCTGTCGATGCCGTTTCAGCTGTGCTGGGCCATTTCTCGCCCTCACTGCCGCTGACCGTTGCCGAGATAGAATACTTCGGACTGCCGTTCCGCAAAGAGCTCTATACCCGTCCGTTCATCAACGACAGACTCATCGACAAAATCTTTGGCATCCATGCACAGTATGTCCGTGACAATTTCCTTGTCCGCAAGGCCTATAATCTCTACGACCTGCGCGACGAGTATGCTAACCAGCGCAAGGTGTCGGCCTACTTTGCCGAACGCCGCGACGAAAACAGCCTGTGGATTCGTGACGGCCTTATGCGCCTCATCTGTAACGTGCTCTTCGTCGAAGACCCCTACGAGGCAGAGATGTACCATCCGCGCATCGGCATCGTTAACGAACCCGTCTTCGAGGTGCTGTCCGACGAGGAAAAGGATGCCTTCCTGCGGCTCTATAACAACTATTTCTACCAGCGCCATTCGTTCTTCTGGGGACAGCAGGCCCTGAAACGCCTGCCTGCCATATTGGCAGAATCGCGCATGCTGGTGTGTGGCGAGGATTTAGGCATGCTGCCAGAATGTGTGGAAAACGTGCTCGACCAGTTGCGCATCCTCACACTCGAAATCCAGCAGATGCCCAAACAGCAGGGCTTCGAATTTGCCCACCTCGACGCCAATCCCATCCGTAGCGTCTGCACCATTTCCTCCCATGATATGGCCCCCTTGCGCCTTTGGTGGCAGGAGAGTCCCGAGCGTCGTCAGCGTTTCTATGTGACGATGTTGCAAAAGGAGGGTCGTGCACCTGAACAGCTGCCTGCCCATTTGGCAGAGGAAATCATCGCTCGCCACCTGTACTGTCCCTCGATGCTGTGTCTGCTGTCGTTGCAGGACTGGCTGGCAATGGACTCCCAGCTGCGTCGAAAGAATCCTCAGGACGAGCGCATCAACGTACCCAGCGACCCATACAACCGCTGGCAATACCGCATGCACCTCACCATCGAGGAATTGCTTGCTGCTACGAAATACAATGCTAAATTGCGGACGATGATTCAGCGCTCCCGCCGCTAACAATTGTCAATTGTCAATTATCAATTGTCAATTAGTCTAGATCGACTACCGTGATTCCTGCTCCGCCAAACTGCACATGCTCATCTTTGGCGCTTTTCACGTTGGGAACAGTATGCAGATACTGACGAATCAGCTGGCGCAGCACGCCCGTTCCAGTTCCGTGTAAGATGCGCACGCGACTCAGTCCAATGAGGATGGCGTCGTCAATGAAGTGCATGACGGTATCGATGGCCTCGTCGCCACGCATACCTCTCACGTCCAAGTCCTGATGGAAATTCTGACGACGGTCTTCCATTGTGGCGCGCGTCACATGCGAGGTCTGAATAGCCAGATGGGCGTGCTTGTCGGCAGGGTTTGCCGCTGTTTCCTTCGCTTTCGCTGCACGCTCTAATTGCTCCAGCTTCACCTTGCTTCGCAGTCCACCAAACACCACCGTAGCCTGCTTGCCCTGAATGCTTTCTATCTCGCCAACGCTGTTGGTGCCCTTGATGCGCACGCTGTCGCCTTTTTCCAACGGACGGTTCGCGTCGTTCAGATTGGCCTTGGCCCTCGCTGCCAGTTTCTCGCTGGTGGCACGCTGTTGTTCGCCTTTCTCGGCCTTACGCTTTTCCTTACGGGCTTTGCGCTCCTCCATCTTCTGCAGACGCTTGGCAAAGTCCTCTTCGCTCATCAGTCCGCGCGTATCGTCGTTCTGCACCTGCTCGCGGAATTCCTGCAATTCCTCACGAATCAGTCGCGTCTGCTCCTTCTCAGCCTGTGCTTCCTTGATGTCTCTGATGGCATTCTCTATCCGTCGGTTTGCCTCTGCCAACAGCTCTTCGGCCTGTTGCTTGGCACGGTTCAGAATGGCCTTGCGCTCGCGTTCTATCTCTTCCAAGTTGGTCTCGTAGCGCTGGATGTGACCCTCCAACGACTTCTCGTGCTGGTGGATGGTCTGACGCTTGCCCTCCCAGTATCGCTTGTCGCGCACGATGTCCTGCAGATATTTGTCGCTCTGGATATATTCCGAGCCAACAATCTCAGAGGCGTCGCTGATGACCTCCTCAGGAATACCCGTCTTTCTTGCAATTTCGATGGCAAACGACGAACCTGGCTGTCCTATTGACAGTTGGAACAATGCCTGCATCTGATGGCGGTCGTACAACATTGCACCGTTCACCACGCCTGGATGATCCTCGGCAAAGTGCTTCAGGTTCTGATAGTGGGTGGTGATGACACCAAAGGCCTCCTTCTTCCAGAACTGCTTCAATACGGCCTCGGCAATAGCACCGCCAATGGTGGGTTCGCCTGCTTCATCATGTTCTTCATGTTCAGCAGGTGCGAAGAATAGGTGGAGAGGTCGTCGGCTATCGACTGCTCGTCGCCGATGTCTATCATGATACTCTCGAACAATCCCACCGTCGAACGGTCGCCAATGGGTATCGACAGTCCGCATTGCACCATATATTGCAGCAGTCCCACCGTCTTCAGACATACCGACTTACCGCCCGCATTCGGACCAGAAATAATCAGCAGTCGCCCAATATTCTTTTTCTTATCCGTTAAATCCGTGGCATCCGTGGTTTCTAATCTGATATCCAGCGGCACCACCTTCTTGTCCTGCTTAGCCAGCGACCTTTGCAATAATGGGTGTATAGCCCTTATCCAGTCCATCGTGGGCTCGCCTTTCACCTCGGGTTCGAAGGCCTGCATCTGCTCGGCCATCTCCGCTTTCGCATGTACCAGGTCTATCTCTGCCAAGAAGCGGTACGAGTCCAGCACCTCCTGCACGTGTGGGCGCAGCTCGTCGCTGAATACCGTCAATATACGGATAATCTCCCGTCGCTCGGCAGCTTCCAGCTCGCGCACTTTGTTGTTCGCCTCCACTACCTCTGCTGGCTCGATGAATACTGTCTTACCCGTGGCGCTCTCGTCGTGCACGATACCATTAATTTTGCGCTTCAACCCTGGTGCTACGGGAATCATGAGTCGTCCATCGCGTAGCGTTGGTGCTGCGTCCTGATTCACCAGTCCGTCCCTTTGTGCCGCGTGCAATATAGTATATAAGGTACGCGAGATACTTCCCGCCGTCTGTTCCATGTCGTGACGGATGCCCGCCAGCACCATTGTTGCCGAATCCTTGATGCGTCCGAATTTATCCAGTATCGAGTCTATCCTACGAATCATCGCGGGGAACGTCTGCACATCCTCAGCCATGCGGTGTAGGGCAGGGTAGAGGTACTCTTCTGGTGCATCATCTATTCTCTCACCTCTAACCTCTAACCTCTCACCTCTATTTAAGAACGTCACGATAATCCCTATCGTCTCCAGCGACCTCCGCAGGTCCCACAGCTCATTCTCTTCCAGATGCGTGTTCTCCAGTCGGATGCGGGCCACAGACTCGCGCACGTCGAAGAAATAGTTCATTTCCGGCTTCTCCTGAGCCTGCATCAGTCGGCGCATTTCCCTCACCTGCTCCAGGCATTCGTTCACCACACTGGCATCATCCGAGAAGGCCATTTCGTCCACCTTCTCCTGACCCAGCGTGCTCTGGCAATGGCCCTTCAGCATGCGCCGTATTTCGTCGAATCCTATCTTCTGTTCGTAGTTACTCGGATAAATCATGCTGCAAAATTACTAAGAAAAATGGAGTTATAGGGCATGGGTTAAGAGTTTTTAAACCCTTTTGATGTTAAAATTGCTTAACGATATTATAATTTTCAATTTTCAATTATCAATTTTCAATTATTCTTAGTACCTTTGCACCCGCTTTCAAGAAATCGAAGCACTGGAGAGATGGTAGAGTGGTCGATTACAGTAGTCTTGAAAACTACCGTACCGAGAGGTACCGGGGGTTCGAATCCCTCTCTCTCCGCGA
>CADCDY010000162.1 GCA_902800245.1 uncultured Prevotellaceae bacterium | reverse complement strand
CAGGAGTCTGAACTTCTTCCTGAGCCTTAGCCTTCAGATAAGCCTGCTTGTAGGCACTTTCACTCGACTTACAGCTTGTAAAAGCCATAGCTGCGCAAATACCAGCGCAAAGCACGATGTACTTCTTCATAATTTACCTTGTTTTCTATTTAAATTAAACTTAAAAATCTGTTTTATTGCGCAAAATTACAAAATATTGAGCAAAATCAAAGAAAAATACTGCGTAAAGTTTGTTAATTTCGAAAACTTTCCGTAAATTTGCCCTCGAAACAGACGTTTAACGCTATAAAAATATTACAACTATGAAAAGTTTAGGTTATTTAGGCGCATTTTTCGGCGGAGCTCTCGCCGGAGCAGTTCTTGGTCTCTTACTGGCCCCCGAAAAGGGTGAAGAAACCCGTGTGAAAATTACTGATGCTGTTAACGACTTCATGAAGAAGCACAACATCAAGCTCAGTCGCAAAGAGGTGAAGGACCTCGTCGACGACATTGCCGATGCAGCTCCCGAAGTGGAAGCATAAAGAAGTCTGACGAATTCGCAACGCCACACTCTGCTTGCAGAGAAAACGTAAGGTGTAAGATGTTATCGAACGACAAGAACGTAGAGGCCATTGCCCAGCTGGTGGAGACTCTCAAGAACTACCTCGGGCTTCAGAAGGAATATTTGAAGCTTGATATCTTCGACAAGTTTGTCCGCCTGCTGACGGCTTTGGCATTGTTCATCGTTTTCTTCCTCATCATCATTTTTGCCTTCATGTATTGCTCCTTCGCCGTTGCCTATTGGCTGGCGGGCTATGTGGGCGATGTGGCAGCTTTCTTCATCGTGGCTTTCTTCCACCTCATCATCCTCATCCTGTTCCTTGCCTATAGCAAGGTACTCATCCAGCGTCCGATAATACGTTTTCTCACAAACCTGTTCATGAGCTGACCCCACTATGCTAAACGGTCATAAAACAGAAAAGAACTTCCAGACACTTGATGACATCATCAAGCGCAAAGAAGAGTTAGCCGCTGGCATTCAGAAGGAAAGCGACCAGATCAGTACGCTCTGGCATACGCTCTTTATTCCACCCAAAAATGCGACCAAGGGCGAGATGGTTGCCAACATCGTTTCCAAGAGCGTCACCGCTATCGACGCATTCCTGCTTGTCCGTAAGCTCATGAAAACCTACGGACACATTTTCCGCAAACGTCGCTGAAAAGAATTGCTATACCATATTTTGAGGCTGTCCGTTCAGGAATGAGCGGACATTATTTGTTGCAACCTCAATGAGTCGTTCGCGAGCCTCAATAGACGCCCAGGCAATGTGTGGCGTCATATAGGCATTGGGCTGTTTCAGCAACGGATTGTCTGCCTTGGGCGGTTCCTCGGTGAGCACATCGGCACAGAAAGCAGCAAGGCGTCCTTCAGCCAGCGCATCAGCAATGGCATGGTCGTCCACCAACGGGCCTCGTCCAGTATTGATGAGGATGGCCGTTGGTTTCATCTGTCGCAATGTTTCTCGGTTTATCAGGTGCCGCGTGCCGTCTGTCAACGGACAGTGCAACGACAGCACGTCCGACGTCGAGAGCAGTTCTTCCATTGTCACCTTTTGGATAAAAGCAGGCAAAGTATCTGCCGACTTACTGGTCTGCGCCTTCACTTTCATGCCGAAAGCGTTGGCGATGGTTGCCACTCGCATGCCGATATTCCCCAGTCCAACGATGCCAAACGTCTTGCCCGCCAGTTCATGGTGCGGAAAATCCCAGTAGCAGAAATCAGGATTCTTCGTCCAACGGTCATTGCGATTCTCCTGGGCATAATGCTCCGTGCGGTTCGTCACCGTCAGCAGGTGGGCAAACACCATCTGCGCCACACTCTCCGTACTGTAGGCTGGCACATTGGTCACAACGATGCCTCGCTCGTGGGCGGCCTTGATATCTACCACATTATATCCCGTTGCCAGCACACCGATATATTTCAGTCGAGGCAACTGACTGATTACCTCGCGACTGATGATGACCTTGTTGGTCAACACGATTTCCGCTTCGGCAGCTCTCGCCACCGTCTCTTCGGCCTTGGTACGGTCATACACCGTCAGTTCGCCCAATGCCTCCAGCTCCTTCCACGACATATCGCCAGGATTAGCCGTAAAGCCGTCAAGTACTACGATCTTCATTGTATAATATACCTTATTTATTCTTGTCGATACGATTCTGATAAAACTGTCGCAGGTCGGCCCACTTGTAATAAGGCGCATTGTCAGTGGCAATGGGCAGACGGGCTTCAGTACCATTGAGGAGCAGCTTCACGAGGATGTCGTCAGTAGCCTTCTTGCCGCGATAGAACACCAGCTGGATGTTCGACGCCTTGCAGGTCTCCCAGTTCTGGTAGCAGTTCTTCACCTCAAAGGGGTCTTCAGGGTCAAGGTCGGCACCATTGATACCCATCAGCACCGTCAGCGGACCCAGACAGGTGTCGTGTCCGAAGCGGAGGTCAGAGATATGGTCACTACGTCCCTCAATGGCAGCATCAGCCTTCGCGATGATGTCCTCCAGAATGGGAATCATCTCGTATTGCGGTTCAAACACCCACGAATAGGAGCCGAGGTTCGACTGTTCCCACTGAGCCACCATCTCGTCGTCGGTAATCAGGTTACCCATCATACCCTCATGGCCGATGTTAGGCAGCGAGGTATAGAGGTTGATGAGGTTGCTGCCGATGTGGTGCAGGTTATGCAGACTGTCGGTATTGGTGAATACGCGCTTGACGACCTTGTCGCGCAACGACTCGTCGAAAGTGAACTTGTCGCGGTTCTTTTCCCAACGGGCCTTCACTTTCGTGAACTTGCGCTTCAGCGGATTCTGATTGTCCGTAGGCACTACCCCGTTGAGGGTCTTGCGGGCAGACTGTTCGCGAATCTCAATCTTCGGATTGCATTGCGTCAGTTCCTGACAGAACGACGCCATACTGAGCACGCAACGGCCTGTGAGTGAGGAGATTGCAAGCACGTTGCCACCATTCTTGAACACCTCTGGGAAGTTGTTGTACATCGTTCTGGCTATGCCCTGATGCTGTTCCCATCCCAGGTCGCTCAACTCGCTGACGCCAGCCGTCAACTCGTCCTTGGCAGCCATGAATTTCTCGAAGAAAGCCTCGCCCTCTGGCGTCAATATCTGCTTCTCGTGAGCCATCGTCAACAACTTGGAAAGCTCTTGGTAAAGCATTGCATTCCAGTAGTAGCGCGAACCGTGACGACCGTAATGGCTGATGTAGAACGGGCTGTAGCCCTTCGGCGCCTTGGTCTGTTGCTGGTTGGTAAACGTGTACGGATAATCCATACCATACGAACGTCTGGGGTCTGCCTTGAGCTGGTCAAGGGCAGAGCTGCCCTGTGCCCACGCCACGACGGCCATGAGCACACTCATCAGGAGTAGAATAGTCTTTTTCATATCTTTAGTTTAGTTATAAAGCATCTTTTGAACTCACTCTCGAAGTTAGGCGTCAGTATCCCCTGCCCCATGGCCTCGCGAATCTCCTGCATCGTCCAGAAACGCCCTCCGTCCAATTCCTCTGCCGAAGGACTGATTCCACCGTCGTAGGTGGTACGATGGACATACACCAGTTCGCGTTCGCGCTTGCTTTCAAACACATACTTGTCAACGAATTCGGGCTGGAAGTCTGTGATGCCCAACTCTTCGCGCACCTCACGGCAAAGGGCCACTTCCGGCGTCTCACCATAGTCTATGTGACCGCCAACGGCTGTGTCCCATTTCCCTGGCTGAATATCCTTCCATTCCGGCCGTCGCTGCAGATACACCTCGCCTTTGGAGTTAAACACATGCAAGTGCATGTGGCAGAGCCTGTCACCTGCCCTGCTTCGTCCACTATCGGAAATATCTCTTGTTGGTTATCCATTCCTATTCGCTAACAACTTTTGGTTACAAAGGTACAAAATTAAAGTGAAAGTGAGAAGCGAAAGTGAGAAATTATTTGCTCATGTCGCAGAAATTTATTAATTTTGCAGACGATAATAATTAATAACCCCTAAAAAACAATCATTATGGAAAAAACTCTCGTATTATTGAAGCCCAGTTGCGTACAGCGTCAACTGATTGGTGAGATCGTGAACCGTTTCGAGCGTCGCGGACTGCGCGTGGCAGGTATGAAGATGATGCAGCTCTCTGACGAGATCCTGCGCGAGCACTATGCCCACCTCGTAGATAAACCCTTCTTCCCATCATTGGCTGCCTCCATGCAGACATCACCAGTAGTGGCTCTCGCCCTCGAAGGTGTCGATGCCGTACAGGTCGTACGTACCATGACTGGCTCTACCAACGGACGCGAGGCTGCCCCAGGAACCATCCGAGGCGACTATTCGATGAGCAACCAGCAGAACATCGTACATGCCAGCGACTCTACGTCGAATGCCGAGATAGAGTTGAAGCGTTTCTTCAAAGACGAGGAAATCTTCGACTATACCAGCGGTGCCTTCGCCTTCATCTACGGTTCAGGTGAGGCCAAATAACCTCAGCAACCAAAATCAATCGCATACCCAACAATAAGCGCGACTCGCAATGGAGCCGCGCTTTTTAACGAACTTGCCTACCCTTTCATCAGCCTTATACGACGCCTGTTGCCAGATGGACGGACGGCAAAATGAATCCAGAGACTCTTAGCGCTTTGCTCTATCAAGAGCTCGTCGAAGTCCTCCTGCGACTCATCAGCGATGTCTAACAAGATACACGCATAGCGTATCGCCTGTTCCTTACCCAACACGTGGATATCCACCGCACAACCCGTCAGATGATCTCCAACCACCCACAGAGCCGCTTCAAATTCTCGATATGTACGTGCGAAGGGATGTTCCCATCAGCGGTTTTCGCACTGGTCTTGGTCATCTCCCCGAGCGTAAAATGCTCGGAGAGACGAACTTGTTTGTTGATTTCTACGTTGTTCATTTTCTAACTACTTTAACTTCTAACTTCATTTTCCAAATGTGAGGGCGTTAGGGTGTGAGGGCGTTAGCACATCAGTACTCCTGTCTTGCGATAGCGTGACTTGGTGGTGCCGCCATCTACGAAGTCCTCGTCTTTTTCTATCAAGTGGTCCCTTTGCAGGCGGCTGATTCGCATGTAGGCTGCCGACACATTCTTCAGTTGGAAGCAGCGCATCACATCATCAGTCGTAAAAACCTCAGGCAGACGGCTGAATCCCTCGTATGTCTTCTGGCGACGCTGCACATTCACGCTGGCATCCTTCAGTTTGTTATCGAAGTAGTTCTCAGCCATTGCACCAAAGTAGTGACGCTGACAGGCAAACTGGATGTTGGTTATCAACTCAGCCAAACGCCAATCGACCTCGTCCGTCTCAAACTCACCACACCAGTACTGACCGTCCTGCTTCATCTGGTCCCAATGGCGCATCACGATGAATGGTGCGGCGAAATTCAGGCCATGATAGGCACAGCGTTTCAGCAGCATTTCGTCAGCTTTCGAATCGTTCTCCTTGGCATCCTCCATCCTTCGTGCCGTCCAGTCATAGAGCTCATCGACGATCTTCTGAACGCTCAGTTCGCCCTTCATGCGATCCAACTTCTCTGCCCAAGCTTTCAAACGTTCGTCACTGTCGTAGTCCACAAAACTCTCGCGACTCATCATCTCAAAATTCGTGGCAGGCAGAGGGATACAGGTCAGACGGGTAGCCAGTCCAGAACCAAAATTCTGCTCGTTCACCATCTTCTTCAAGGCTATTGGCGTACCCGTATAGATGAAGTTCCAAATCACATAGAACTCTTGGAACACGCTGTCCACATTGCTATAAGCCTGACCGTCTTCCTCATTGTGGAACGCTTTCAACTGCAGAGCCTGCTTGTCGATATATGCACCACCCTTCTGCAGCGACAGCGTATTATCCAACTCCGTATCAAACGTCAGCATGTGCAACTGCATCGGCTCTCCATTCACATCTTCTACTGCGTTTACCATATCCTGAATAAACTGCGCATTCGAGGTTCGTGCAGGGTGAATACGCACCACCACCTTCGGCTTCTTGGGCTTCTCCTTGTTGGCACCCTTCGTACGCATCTGTTCACGATAGGCATTGATAGCTTCCTTGCCAATCTTATCGGCTGCCACGATGGGCGAAGCCAACAATTTGAACAAACGAGTAGCAAA
>CADCDY010000161.1 GCA_902800245.1 uncultured Prevotellaceae bacterium | reverse complement strand
GGCTTCGAAACCTCACCGTGCGCTGCCTGGAACCCACGCGGCAACGGTTTAACATGCCGTTGCGCGTGACCAGCGGCTACCGCTGTCCGATGCTCAACAAACTCGTGGGCGGCGCACCGAACTCACAGCACATGGAGGGCTTCGCCGCCGACATCCAGGTGCCGCGCAAGCACTGGCCGTTTTCCATCACCACCGAACAGCAGATGGCGCGGGTGCTGTTCCGGTGGATGCGCGACTGTCTGCCCGACTACGACCAGCTGATCATCGAACACAGCGGACCGTCGTGGTGGGTGCACGTGTCGTGCCACATCGACCTGACGAAGAACCGCCGACAAGCGTTTGAAATAGAGAAGAAATCATGACCACAATTATGAAAAGTAATGGATTTTTGAAGTTGAGCCGGAATATGTTGACGCAGCCGGAGGTGGCCGACATGTATGCCGAGGAGGGAGCCACAGGATTAGGGCTCTACGTGGCTATCAATCTCTACTTGTCGCATTGCGAGGGAGGTTGGGGAGTCTATAACGGTCGTCAGTTGTCGGTCATCGCCATTGAGGGTCACCGTCATCGCAGCGATGTCAAACGGGTGGTGGAAGACTATGGCTTGTTCGTCATCGAGGGCTCTCGGTTTACGAGCCTTTGGATGCAACAACAATACGGCAAGGTTGCAGCAAGGTTGCGGCAAGGTTGCGACAATCCCGCGCGTACTTATAATTCCCGCGCGGAAGATATAGAAATAGATATAGAAAAAGAAAAACAGAAAAAGTGCGTGTGTCTTGACGACACGCACGACAGTTTTTCCGACTCCCCGCAGCCCCTCAGACCGCAAAGCGAGTTCGAGACGGTGCGCGACGGACGGCGCTATGCGTCGCACGGACAGCCGTTGCCTGAAGATGCTCCGCCGCAACGCCACCGCAACTGGTTCTACAGTCACACAAAGCACGACTGGGTTCCGGCAGAAGAATTCAACCACGAAGCAGATATTTAAACGAACACAAATAGCACGAATAATCTCTATGAAGACAATTGATGGAAAGTATTATGTGTTGGATGATGCCGAGTTGAGGTCGGCGCATAAGGTACGGCGCGAGAAGGACAGCAAGAACGTACTGCGCTGCCAGTGTCCGCTGTGCAGTGCCAACAGGAAGAAGGAACACCGCAAGGAGAAATGCGTCGCCGTGTATCCCGACGACGGCTGGGGCTTCTGCTACAACTGCGGCAACTGGTTCTGGACCGAGGCGTGGTACGACGCGCATGTCGCACCGAAGCGCAGCGGCCACAAGGCGAAGGAGCAGAAGTCGATAGACCTCTCGCTATTACGTACCGACTTCCCGCAGGCGGTGGTCGACTACTTCGAAAAGGAGCGGCGCCTGCCGATGGACCTGGTGCGGCGCATGGGCATCCGCTGGGTGCCGCGGACGGTGGACGGTCGCGAGGAGATATTCATCGCCTACCCCACGTTCGACGGTGCGCGCTGCGTCAACGTCCACTACCGTCCGCTGCACAAGGAGAAAGGCTTTTCGCAGGAGGCGGGGTGCGACCCCATTCCGTGGAACGTCAACTCGGTGGTGGGCCACGACACGATGATCATCACCGAGGGGCGCAACGACGCCCTGGCGTGTATCCAGAGCGGCTACGAGGCCGTGGTGTCGTTAGGCAACGGGGCCAGCTCGCGCATGGAACTGTTCGACGCCTTCCGCGACACGCTCTTCGCCAGTGTGCGCACGGTCATCATCGCCGTCGATAACGACGAGGCGGGCAACGGCGCGCGGGAAAAGCTGCTGCGCTACTTCGGTTCCGCCCGCTGCCGCGTGGTCGAATGGCACTACACCGACACTGAGAGTCAGAGCCTTTGCCATGCGAAGGATGCCAACGAGGTGCTGCAGCAGGGCGGCACGGCGGCCGTCAGGGCCTGCATCGAAGCCGCCGAATGGAGTCCCATCGTGGGTCAGATACAGGTGGAGCAGTGGGAGCCGGGACTGCACGAATACTACGAGTTAGGCATGATTCCCGAGGGTGTGACCATCGACCTCGAACAGCTGGCCCGACTGGAGAAGCTGGAGAAAGGCTACTTCGGCGTCACCTCAGGATTCCCCGGCAGCGGCAAATCGACGTTCACGCTCTTCAAAGCCCTCTCGCTGGCCGTGGAGCACGGATGGCGCATCTGCCTCTACTCGCCCGAGAAGTTCCCCTACAAGCTGCTCTACCACGAACTGGCGACGATGCTCATCGGGCGACGCCTGGCGCGCGACACGGTGGACGAGGAGACCTACCGCCAGGCCATGACGTTCCTGGCCGGCCACTTCTACGTCATCGACGCCAACCGCTGCAAGGGCGTCGACGACATCCTCGATGCCGCCCGGCAGATACGCCTGCGCTTCGACACCGACATGACCATCATCGACCCCGCCAACTGGGTGGACCAGACGCAGGCCAAGGGCGGCGACCCGCTGGAGCGCGCCAACTACATCATCGGTCAGGTGGTGGACTTCGCGCAGGTGGAGAACCAGCTGACGTGGATGGTGGCCCACCCGCGCAAGCCGCCGCTGATGAAGGACGGCGTGGCGTACGTGCCGGAGATGTGGGACATTGCAGGCACCTCGGACTATGCCAACAAGGCCACGTGGGTAGAGATCCTGCAGCGCGACTTCGTGCAGAAGCGTACGATGGTGTACGTCCGCAAGGTGCGCTTCGGCCACCTGGGCTGCGTCGGCGAGTGCTGCGTCCGCATGGACGAGGACAGCCACCGCTTCGTGGGTTTCCGCGAGACGACGACGGACTCGGGCAGCGTCATACAGTACGTGTTCGAACAGGCCGACCACTCGAACTGGCTCATCTCGAAATCACTTCAACAACAGATAGAATGGTAAACTACTACGACAAGAACAGATTCATCAGCAAGAGCACGCTGGCCCGTCTGGCCGACGTCAGTCCGCGCACGTTCCGGCGCTACCTGGCCACCCGACGGGAGGTACTGACCTGCCTCGGCGTCACGCCCAGGACGCAGAAGCTGCCCCCTTACGTCGTCCGCTACATCTGTGAGGACTACTGCATCGACCTGCCCCCCGAACTGCAGGATCAGCAGGCGCTGAACGCCTCGCCCTACCGCGACATCATCCTGCGATCGTGGGAAGAAGAGCAGAAAATGAAAAAAAATCACGATTATCGGACAAAGAGGGACAACGGGTTCGCAGAAGGTTGTAATTTTGCAGCGTCGAAAGGCTCCAAGTGCTCTGCGCGACGTTACCTAAGGTAAGACAGGCCGTTACCTAAAGTAACAACGCACGTTACCTAAGGCGCCACCCGACAAAGAGAGCTTATGTTTAACTAAAATTTTTTCAAAAATGGCAAAAAACAGTATTGCAATGGGGATCAATCTCCGCAAGAACAAGAACGCCCAGAATGCCGGCTTCGGCAAGTATTATCCCGAGGTGGACGTCAAGACGACACTCTCGCTGAAGGGCTTCGCCAAGCACCTCGTAGACCACGGATCGACCTACAAGCAGGACGTCGTCGAGGGTGTGCTGAAGAAGATCACCGAGTGTCTGCCCGAACTGGTCAGCCAGGGCGTACCGGTACAGCTGGAACCCCTGGGAACGTTCTATCCCACGGCGAAGAGTGCCAAGGGCATCATGCTCAGCGAAATGCCCAACGTGACTCCCGACGACGTGGTGAAGGGCATCCACATCCGTTTTCTCCCCTACTCGGTGAGCGACGAGGACATCACCTCGCGACGCTTCAAGGAGGACTACTGCACCCTCGAGTTTGCGTACATCGTCGAGGCACGCAAGGTGAACACCGGCAGCGCCAAGCCCCGCACCGTACAGGACAAGACACCATTCGCCACCTTTATGGTCGACAACTTCGGCACTTCGAACACCGGCGGCGGTGGTTCAACGAACACGAATCCCACGAATGGCGGCGGCGACAACAACGGTGGTGGTGACAACGGAGGCGGTGACAATGGAGGCGGTGAAAGCGGTGCAGACCAGAACTAAGGCTTCGCAATTGACAATTGATAATTGACAATTGATAATTGAGAATTGACAATTATGAAAAAGGATACTATTAACAAAATCGTTCAGATCATCATTACGATCCTGACGGCCATCAGCTCAACCATCCTCGTACAGAGCTGTAAGATGTAAGAGG
>CADCDY010000160.1 GCA_902800245.1 uncultured Prevotellaceae bacterium | reverse complement strand
GTAAACCATCTTGATGATGTAGAGATGCGGTCAAGAATCGTGGAATTTTCCAAGTTTGCAGACCTTGGTATTGAGGATATTGAGAAAAGTGATAATCACATCCTTAGCCGACATTTGCAGTATGACACAAATGGAGTGGCAAAAGGTGAAACCAGTTTTCAATTTCTGAGCATGGAATCTGAGGGAACCATCAAATATTTCTCTATGGCTTACCCTATCATCAAGGCTCTTGACAACGGATCGAGACTTGTCATTGATGAGTTCGACTCCAAATTACATCCAGTTTTGACAAATCGGATTATCTCTTTGTTTAATTCTCGCGAAACCAATCCACGAAACGCTCAGTTGATATTTACTGCACACGACACCAACATCCTCAGTTCTGGTTTATTCCGCCGCGATCAAATTTGGTTCACACAAAAAGATAGATTCGGAGCTACCTCACTCTATTCCTTGTCAGACTATAAAGTCAGGAGTGATGCTCCTTTCGAAAAGGATTATCTCAGTGGTAAATATGGAGCCACACCTGTTATCGGGAATCTGGAGTCAGTATTAAGGAAGGTAGAGTGATGGCACGCAGACAGAACCCCAAAATTGAGCGCACGCTCAAAAGAACAAGCAGCCTAAAGCTGGTGAAACAGACCTTCCTTATCGTCTGTGAAGGAGAGGTAACCGAACCTGAATACTTCAACTCATTCCGGTTGACATCTGCAAACGTGAAAGCAATTGGCAAGGGTATGAACACTGTATCACTGGTAAAAGAGGCAATCGCTATTAGGGATATTGAGAAGAGAAGAAGTCGAAACTATGATCAATGTTGGGTAGTATTTGACAAGGATGATTTTTCTGACGGCGATTTTAATTCCGCTATACAGATGGCACAGGCCAATGGTTTTCAAGTGGCATATAGCAACCAAGCATTTGAATACTGGTTTCTGTTACATTTCAACCTATATCAAGGATCCATACACAGAAGCCGCTACGCTGAGATGCTTACCCATCTGCTTGGTTTCAGATACGGTAAAACAAAAGGAGACTCCGTGAAGGTCTTCAACGTCATTTACCAGAAAACTCGTATTGCAATAGATAATGCTCAAAAGGTACAGGAATCATTCGATGGCAGCAATCCTGCAAAAGAAGAGTCATCAACCACCGTACATCAATTGGTTGAACAACTCCTACAGTTCGTAGAGTAAAGATTAACGTACAGTTTTCTATATACAGCTAACTAAAATACGCATATCATCAATTTTATTTCAATTTTTCGTAATATTTTCACGTAATTTGCCATTAAAATGCAGTTTTCTATAATTATTCCTTCACTTTTTGGGCTCTACTATTGTTAATACTTTCTAGTTGACAGTTGAAAACACCTTAGAGATTTCTACTTGTCAACCTGTGTCTCTTGAACTTTTCCTGAAGCACAAAGGTTAAGCGCTGAAAATGAGACCGCAACGAAGCTGTCTGGCTGACCATCAAGTGACAATCACGGTTGGTGTGTCGTGGTAGCGGCCCACGACAAGTAGGGTAATTTTGGTGATGTATCGGTAGAGGCCGGAAAGGGTGGTGACAACCATTTCGTAACGTTTGCCGATTTCTAACTGGTCGAGGGTTAGCAAACGGTTGTAGCCCTCGGCTTCTATGGGTTTGAATTCGTAGAATACGCTGTCGGGTATCAGCACTGTCTGTGGGTCGTCAAGGTTGAGTACCGTAGAGAACGTCCCTTCAGCGGTGCTGATGCCTGTAAAGATGTAGTGAACATCTTTGCCGCAGTAGGTGCGCAACAGTTCGAAACTGGCTCCCAAATTATCTATGTCGTAAATCATGACGCAATGCAGACGGGGCCAAAGTTGTGTGACCAGCTGTGTACCGATATGGTGTTCTTCCATGATTTCACGAATCGAGTTGGCCCTGTTTTCGTCCGGCTGGAAATAGCGATTGCCCTTTTCAATCTCTTCTGTCAGCCAGGGCCAGTGCTTTTCGATATAGCGCAGCAGTTCGAGCATGTTGTCGTAACGCTCGCAGATGGTTATGGAAATGTATTGCTGTCGGAGAGCAAAGAGTGCTTGCAGATAGAGTGTGTCGCTTCGTTCGGGGGAATTGTCGAAATCTACGGGTATGACATAGACTTGGTCGTTGTCAAACTCGCGTTTCACCAACAGACGGCCCAGCAGATTACCTACTCTGAGCCCTGAAGGCAGGCGCTCAAGGCTGTTGTCAACGAGGTTAAGTGTCATTCCGTCTGCGAGAAAGCCGTGTTGGCCTGCGATATAGAATCCGGAACAGAGACTGTAGTCGTAGCCGGCCTGCACGCCCCATCTGGACTGTGGCAGTCGTTTGTAGCCCGATAGCGTAGAGAGGTGTTCCGTCAGATAGGCTGTCAGGGCGCTTTTCTCACCGTCGGCAATGCGCTCGATATAGGGCAGATAGTCGTCGTAGGTGGTAAGCGGGATACGCTGTCGGAAGTCATCCAGACTGCGAATGGTTTCGAAGCCATGCTGACGGCCATAGGCGGTCTTGCCGTTCTCGCGCATCATCCTCATTACAAACTCCTCCTGACTGCGCATGGGGTCGTAGGTGATGTCCTCCAGTCTGTTTCTTACTCTCAGACCATCGGCCCACCGCGCCTCGTTTACTATCTTAATAACCTTCTCGTCCATCCTATTTCAATATGCTATAGTGTACTTTCGTGATTTGCGGAGTCGTTTCTATTATTTCATAAGGCTGTGACGTACCGTCGATATTGAACGTCAGCGAAGTGTGCTCTGCCGTTACATCGAGTGAACACGGAGCCCCTTCGATGAGCGGCAGACAACTGTTGCTGCCCACTGGGAATCCACAACAGATAGGAATCTCCAAGTCGTGCAGGTGGGCTATCAGCATCTGCTCGACACTGCCAAACTGCAGGTCGTACTTGATGGAGTTGAACGAGCCGAAGATGATGCCCTTGACGCGTTCGAAATCCATTTGCAGGCGTAACGTATAGAACAGGCGGTCGATGGCATGCAGCGACTCTTCCACTTCTTCGACAAAGAGAATGATGTCCTGTTTTTGGGAGTGGTGATATTTGGTACCCGTGATAGCCGCATAACTTGACAGATTGCCTCCTATGAGGATGCCTTCTGCATGGCCGCATCGGTTGTAGGGGTTGTTGGTGGTCTTGTATTGCGGCAACGTGCCAAAAAGGATATTTCTGGTTATTGAAGTGGCTGGTTCCTGATTGCTGGCAATCTGGAATGACATCGGTCCGTGGACGCACATCACACCTGCGCCGGCAACGGCATAAAGCAGCGTGGTGATGTCGCCATGTCCAATCAGCCATTTCGGATGTTGCTGGTAGCATTCCATCGGAATGCGGTTCAGCAGGTGCAGGGACCCGTAGCCGCCTCGCGAACAGACGATGGCCCTGATGCTGTCGTCTTCGAGTGCCCATAGCATGTCGGAAGCCCGTTCGTCGGCAGTTCCTGAGTAGGCGTCGACATTCAGACTGGTGGTGTGTGGCCCTATCACGGGGCGCAATCCCCAGCTTTTGATGACTTCTGCCGCTTGCAGAATGGCTTCCTCCGGCACCCAATAGGCAGGGGACACAAGAGCCACTTTGTCCCCTGCTTTCAAATAGGGTGGTTGTACAATCTTCTTACCTTGATACATATCTTATTCTCCCCTTTCTAAGTATTGTTTTTAATCCATTGTGTCACGTTCTGTCCTGTGCGCTGTTTGAAGGCATTGGAGAACGTGGTGTAATTACGATAGCCGCTTTGCGCGGACAACTGTTGGGCGGTAACGTTACGACCCTTGGCCGCAGCTTCTTGGTAGAGACCGATAAAATGGTCGATGCGCAGACGGTTGATATAGGCATTATACGTTTCTCCCCTTGCGGCGAAATAAGCTCCCAGATAGGTACGGTTGGTGCCTAAGGCAAGGGCCAGTTGCGTAAGCGTCAGGTCATACTGCAGGTATAGTTTTGGCGCCTCGCAATGCTGTACCAGCAGGGAACCGATCTGTAAGACCTCACGGCTCTCCTCCGCTTCCTCCGTTCCCTCGGTCTCCTCTGTTTCCTCCGTCACCTCTAGCAATAATATTTGCAATGACTCCACGCGCCACACCACGAAGCCGATGATGACCAGCGTCAGCACCTGGGCAAGATACTCAACGGCGAGGGCACCCTCGTT
>CADCDY010000159.1 GCA_902800245.1 uncultured Prevotellaceae bacterium | reverse complement strand
GCGGATGATGCCGCTGACATTGAACACAACGATGCGCGCACCGCCCTGCTCGCAGGCCCAACGGAACGAACCAGGACCATCGTCATTCAGATTGGTAACCGTCAGCACCTTGCCGCCACGTCCGCCAAAGGTAAACATACCACCGCCCTCAGCGCCTGGGAAAGCAGGAATCTTAGCCTGACGCAGGTCGTAGGGACGAAAAGCCCAGGGTACGTAAGGACGTCCGGCTTTGGCCTCTTCTACCACAATAGGAAATGCCACCTCCCAAGCGGAATCGCTATGAGCCTTCCACTGAGCCTTCTGTTGGGCAATAAGTTGTTTTGCCTCGTCTGTCAAATCTGGGTATTGAGCACTGACCGTCATGGAAAACAGCAGTGCTACTGCCAACAATAATGATTGCTTCATCGTTATTTCTAAGTTTAATTAAACGTGTTATTCTTTGTCTATAAGACGCTTTACTGGGGCAGATGTCACGTCGGACAGCATTAAAATATGTAAAAACGCACGCATAGTCGAATCTTTTTAGTATTTTTGCAGTCACTATCAATTGAAGACCCAAAAGTAATGGACAATCAGAAAAAAGACTCGATTATCTCTCGTGACGGTGTGAGCTATCTCATACCATTCATCCTCGTAACGTCGTGCTTTGCCTTGTGGGGCTTTGCCAACGACATCACCAACCCTATGGTGAAAGCGTTTTCCAAAATTTTCCGCATGAGTGTGACGGACGGTGCACTGGTGCAGGTGGCCTTCTATGGCGGTTATTTTGCTATGGCTTTCCCTGCCGCTATGTTTATCCGCAAATATTCCTATAAGGCTGGTGTGTTGATGGGTCTCGGACTATATGCCGTTGGTGCCCTACTGTTTCTGCCCGCATCATGGACGGGAATGTACTATCCCTTCCTTGTCGCATATTTCATCCTGACCTGCGGACTGTCGTTCCTCGAAACGTCGTGTAATCCGTATATCCTGACGATGGGTAGTGAGGAAACCGCCACCCGCCGACTGAATATGGCACAGTGTTTCAATCCGATGGGCTCGCTGTGTGGCATGTATGTCGCCATGAACTTCATTCATTCTCAGCTATGCGTGACTCCGACCTCAGTGTTTTGATTGCCCCCTATCTGGCCATCGGAGCTGTCATTGCCATTATGTTTGCCGTCATTTACTTCACACGTATGCCAAAGAACGGCGACCAGAACCACGACATTAATTTCCTGCCCACACTGAAGCGCATCTTCTCTATTGACTACTACCGCGAGGGCGTCATTGCCCAGTTCTTCTACGTGGGTGTGCAGATTATGTGTTGGACCTTTATTATACAATATGGTACGCGCGTATTGATGAACGAAGGAATGGCAGAACAGGAAGCTGAGGTAACGTCACAGACATTTAACATCATTGCGATGGCTATCTTCGTTTCGAGCCGATTCATCTGCACCTACTTCCTGAAATTCATCAATGCAGGAGCACTGCTGGGTATTCTGGCAGTCGTGGGCGCCTGTCTGACGTTGGGTGTCATCTTCATCGACGGACGCATGGGCCTCTACTGTCTGGTAGCCATTTCAGCTTGTATGTCGCTGATGTTCCCCACCATCTATGGTATCGCCCTGCAAGGTTTGGGCGACGACGCGAAATTTGGAGCTGCAGGTCTGATTATGGCCATTCTCGGAGGTAGTGTGCTGCCCCCGTTGCAGGCCACTATTATCGACCAGCACGAAATGTTCGGAATGCCAGCTGTCAATGTTTCGTTCGTTCTGCCGCTAATCTGTTTTATCATCATCATCGCCTACGGCTATCGCACCTATCAGCGTACCAGACAATGAACTTAAAAAATATATGATTATGAAAACATATCCTAAAATCCTTTTGCTGCTGGCTGTTTGCTTGGTTGCCACCAGCGTATCAGCACGTCAAAAGACCCGTCGTCAGGTTGTCAGCAACGACACCGTATATGTAAAACCTTACGAGATGCCTAATGCCGGCTATTACCTGCCTGCTCCGCCAGATACTGCCAGTATGGACTTTATCGACGACATGATACAATGGCAGTGGGGTAAGACACAGCGTAACACCCCACGTGGTCGTCAGGCCAACATGGAGTCGCCCTGGGAACCATATATTATGGAATCTGTCATGTCGCAGTGTCTGGGGTTGGACACCATCTGTGCAGAGAAGACTCCCGCACTGGCTCGGTTCCTGAAACGCGCTTACAACACTGGCAACAAGAGTACGGCAGCCGCCAAGGCTCTGTATATGAGGACGCGTCCGTTTGTCCAAATGGGTGAAGACACGTGGGCTGAGTTTGACACAGAATACCTACGCACCAATGGCAGCTATCCCTCCGGACATACCTCACTTGGATGGGGTACGGCACTGGCTTTCGCTGAGATGTGGCCAGAATTGCAGGATACCATTATGCGTCGCGCATTCCAGTTTGGCGAGAACCGTATCATCACTGGTGCTCACTACCAGAGCGACGTCACTGCAGGCTACCTGTGTGCTTCGGCCGCTTACGTCCGTGCCCATCTGCATCCGGAATTTCAACAGGATATTGAGGCAGCCCGTGCGGAATATAAAAAGCTAAAGGGGCTGCCTGCCGATTATGACCCCACGGCCCTTGCAGGCCTGCCTCAGGGCTGTAAGATTCTCAATCCTCCTGTGGATACCGCAAGCTATCGCTATGAGGGCGACCTATTCCGCTATTGGAAGGCCAAACAGTTACGCAACGGCTATCGTGGCAAGGTGGCTGTGGAGAACGACAACCTGACGATAGACTATCTGACGAACATCTACGGAAAGGCCATGGGTGTTAAGATTACCAAAGAGGCAACACCCAGTATTGTAGCGCTGATAGAACTGGTAGATAAAAAGAGCGATAAGTCGGCCAAGGCTTTGAAGAAGGTATATTTCCGTAAACGCCCCTATGTACAGCTGGGTGAAACAACCCCCGTTCCACAGTGGGAGAAAGGTTCTCGCAAGAGCAGTAGCTACGCTTCTCATCATTCAAATTTGGGCTGGGCGCTGTCAATGGTATTGGCAGAGGTCGCTCCTGAATGTCAAGATGAAGTGCTGCGCATAGGCTTCAACTATGGCTACGATCGTGTGATAGTAGGTTACCACTGGGCCTCAGACGTAGAAGCCGGACGACTGTTGGCTGCAGCCCTCGTGGCTCGTATGCACGCTGATGCCGATTTCCGCCAACTCATCAAACAAGCCCGCGCGGAATACCTAAAAGCTCTTTAACTATGAGGCTGCTATGGGCTGCTTTGATGCTGATGCCTCTTACGGTGATTGCACAAGAGGTTACGCTACTTAAACAGAAGGCCTTTCCCAAGACCGTTTCTGCAGGAAACTATAGTGGTATCACGTGGCTGGGGGCATCCCGTTATGCCATTGCAAATGACAAGTCGCCAACGGCCGGATTCTATCTGATGACAATAGAAACGGATAGCATTACTGGAGAGTTGCTGACGGTCCGTGAAGATACTTTTCTTACCAGCGGTCTGCCAAACCGTGACGAGGAAGGCATCTGCTATGTGCCACAGAGTCAGACGGTGTTCGTAAGTGGAGAGGCTGATCAGGAGATTATTGAATACAATCTCCAAGGTCAGTTGACTGGCAGAAAACTGAACATTCCGGAGGTCTTTAAAACTGCTTATAAAAATGGTGGCTTCGAGGCACTCACCTATCAGCCCAAAACGCATCGCTTTTGGACTACTTCTGAGTTTACACTGAAGGCCGATGGCGAGAAGCCAACGATAGAACGGAAAATCAAGAACCGCCTGCGACTGCAGAGTTTTGGAGACGACCTGCAGCCCAAAGAACAATACTGGTATGAGAGCGACTCGACAATCATCAAGAAACACAAGGGACGCAGCATTGTTGGAGTCAGTGGGTTAGCGGCACTCGACGACGGACGTATCGTGGTACTGGAACGTGAAATGTATTTCCCCAAGAAACAAATCGGCTCTTTTGCGCTCGTCAGACTCTATGTGGTCAACCCCACCCTGCATAAGCCGGGAGAAATCCTGAGTAAAACCCTCCTGACAGAATTTCGCACGAAGGTCAACCTCACTCGCAGGAGTTTCGCCAACTACGAAGGCATTTGCATTGGACCTAAGTTGGCCGACGGGCGCCAAGTGCTTATCCTCGTCTGCGATTCCCAGAACCAGTACCGGGGAGTATTGAAAGACTGGTTTAAAACGGTTATATTACCCGCTTCCTAAAGAATAGTAATCTTGATAAAGGTACATACCTAAAAAATATTCCCGATAAGCACAATGCCTATCGGGAATTATCATTTGTTTAAAATGTTGTTTAGAAATCCATCTTGTCGAGCTCGTCGCTGAAGTCCTTGGGCTCGTTAGTGGGCTCGTGGAACTCCTCAGTACGCTCACGACGCTCGCCACGCTCAGGACGGGGACGACGCTCGCCTCTGTCACCGCGATCACGGCGTTCGCCACGGTCGCGACGTTCGCCACGCTCAGGGCGCTCACGACGCTCGGGACGGGCAGGACGCTCCTGATAGCCCTCGGGCTTCTCGATGAGTACACGATGAGAGAGCTTGAACTTACCAGTCTTAGGATCAATCTCCAGAAGTTTCACCTGAATCTTGTCACCCTCCTTGATGCCAGCCTCCTCGACAGTCTCGAGGCGCTTCCAGTCAATCTCAGAGATGTGGAGCAGACCATCCTTGCCAGGCATGAACTCTACGAAGCAACCGTAAGGCATGATGCTGCGAACGGTACCCTCGTAAACCTCGCCGACCTCAGGAATAGCAACGATAGCCTTGATCTTAGCGATAGCGGCATCAATAGCTTCCTTGTTAGGACCGCTGACCTGAATCTTACCAACGCCATCCTCTTCATCGATGGTGATGGTAGCACCGGTATCCTCCTGCATCTGCTGGATGATTTTTCCGCCCGGGCCAATGACAGCACCAATGAACTCCTTCGGAATCTCGAAGGCCTCGATACGAGGTACATGGGGCTTCAGTTCAGGACGTGGCTCAGCGATGGTATCGGTGATGCACTTCAGGATGTGCTCACGACCAGCCTTAGCCTGCATCAGAGCCTTCTCCAGAATGTCGAACGACAGACCGTCGCACTTGATATCCATCTGGGTAGCAGTCAGACCATCCTTCGTACCAGTGGTCTTGAAGTCCATATCGCCCAAGTGGTCCTTTCTTAATCAGACCCATAGCGATACCTGAAACAGGCTTCTTCATGGGAACACCTGCGTCCATCAGAGCCAGCGTACCAGCGCAGACAGTGGCCATTGATGAAGAACCGTTAGACTCCATAATCTGAGAAACTACACGAACGGTGTAGGGGAAGTCAGCAGGAATCATCTCCTTCAGACCGCGCCAAGCGAGGTGACCGTGACCAATCTCACGACGACCTACGCCACGCTGGGCCTTGGCCTCACCAGTACAGAAGGGAGGGAAGTTATAGTGGAGCAGGAAGCGCTGATAGCTCTTGTCGAGCACATCGTCAACCAGCTTCTCGTCAAGTTTGGTACCCAAAGTAACAGTCGTCAGAGACTGTGTCTCACCACGAGTGAAGATAGAACTTCCGTGAGGCATGGGCAGCGGAGAAACCTCACACCAGATAGGACGAATCTCGTCAGTCTTACGACCATCGAGACGGATACCCTCGTCGAGGATGCAACGGCGCATAGCGTCGCGCTCTACATCGTGGTAG
>CADCDY010000158.1 GCA_902800245.1 uncultured Prevotellaceae bacterium | reverse complement strand
TTGTGAAGCGGGTCGTTGCGTATAAGATTTAACGAAGGAAATAAGAAAAAATACAACCCCGCTTCACACCAGTGAAAGTGGGGTTGTTTAGTTAAGAGATAAAAAAATAGAGTTAAGATGAAACGGATTGCGATACAAGGAATGGAAGGGTCGTTCCACGATATAGCTGCTCACCTTTATTACGAGGGTGAGCAGATACAGTTGATATGCTGCAGTACCTTCGAACAGGTCTTCTCTCAGATGAAGCAGGATCCTACGGCCATTGGTATGCTAGCTATTGAGAATACCATTGCGGGCTCGCTGTTGCATAACTACGAATTGCTACGCGACTCAGGCACGACGATTGTAGGTGAGCATAAGCTGCACATCACCCACTGCATCTGTTGTTTGCCAGAGGACGACTGGGATACCATTACCGAGGTGCATTCTCATCCAGTTGCTCTCATGCAGTGTCGTCGCTTTCTGGCCCAGCATCCGCAGTTGAAGAATGTGGAGGCTGATGATACTGCAGGTTCTGCCAAGATGATTGCTGAGGGTCAGCACAAGGGCTGGGCGGCTATTTGTCACGCTGAGGCTGCACGTCTCTATGGACTGAAGGTGTTGGATGACCATATTGAGGACAACAAACACAATTTTACGCGATTCCTCGTGGTGAGCAATCCCAACAAGGCCGATTTGTTGCGTCCGCTGACGGAGGCTAATAAGGCCAGCATCGTCTTTTCACTGCCTCACGAAGAGGGTAGTCTCTCGCACGTGCTCGCGATCCTATCTTTTTATAAGATGAACCTGACGAAGATTCAGTCGTTGCCCATCATCGGACGCGAATGGGAATACCTGTTCTATGTTGATGTGATGTACGACGACTTGACACGATACCGTCAGTCGATAGACGCAATTATCCCGTTAACAAAAGACTTTAAGATTTTAGGAGAATATAAAGACGGGAAACAAACAAATTGAAGCCACGAATTAAACGAATTTTACGAATATGATACAACCCGCAGATAGATTAAGTTTAGTACAGGAATACTATTTCAGTCGCAAACTGAAGGAAGTGGCACAGATGAATGCCGAGGGTAAGGACATTATTAGTCTGGCTATCGGTAGTCCCGATATGCCCCCATCGGAGCAAACCATCAATAAGTTGTGTGAGGTTGCTCGTCAGCCTAATGCCCACGGCTATCAGCCTACTCAGGGTACACCCGAATTGCGCGAGGCAATGGCCGGATTCTACAAGCGCTGGTACAATGTCGACCTCGACGCCAAAAGCGAGGTACTGCCTTTGATTGGTTCCAAAGAGGGTATCCTGCATGTCACGTTGGCCTTCGTTAATCCGGGCGACGAGGTGTTGGTGCCCAATCCAGGCTATCCTACCTACACGTCATTGAGCAAGATTCTTGGTGCCAAGATTGTGAACTACGATTTGCGTGAAGACAATGGTTGGCAGCCCGACTTCGACCAGTTGGAGGACATCATGGCTAAAAGCCAACAGCCAAATGCCAATAGCCGAATCAAACTGATGTGGACGAACTATCCCAATATGCCTACAGGAGGTCGTGCTCAGCGTGAGACCTACGAGCGTCTCGTGCGGTTCGCTGTTGACCACGATTTGGTCGTGGTTAACGACAATCCTTATTCGTTCATCCTCAGCGAGGAGCACCTGAGCATCCTTCAGATTCCTGGTGCTAAAGACTGCTGCATTGAGTTCAATTCGATGTCGAAGAGTCACAATATGCCTGGTTGGCGTGTGGGCCTCTGTGCTTCGAATGCACAGTTTATCCAGTGGATTCTGAAGGTACAGTCGAACATTGAGAGCGGAACCTTCCGCGGTATCCAACTTGCTGCTGCTGAGGCCTATAAGAACGATGAGGCTTGGCATCGTGAGTTCAATATCGAGACCTACGCCCGTCGTCGTCAGTGGGCTGAGAAGATTATGGATATCTTAGGCTGCACCTACGACAAGAATCAGGTGGGTATGTTCCTTTGGGGTAAGATTCCCGATAGTATTCAGAACGTAGAAGACCTGACGGAGCGCGTACTTCACGAGGCCCGCGTCTTTATCACCCCAGGCTTTATCTTTGGAAGCAACGGCGAGCGCTACATCCGTATCTCCCTGTGTGCCAAGGAAGAGAAAATCCAGCAGGCCCTTGACCGCATCAAGGTCCTCGCTTGGTAAAATTATCAATTGTCAATTATCAATTAATAAAAATATGGAACTGGAATTAGAAAAACTGAATCTTCCGAGTGACAACGAACGCCCCTTTGTCATTGCAGGTCCTTGTAGTGCTGAGACTGAGGAGCAAGTGATGGAAACAGCCCGTGAACTGGCCTTGAAGGGCTGTCATAACTTCCGTGCAGGAGTGTGGAAGCCTCGTACCAAACCAGGAGGTTTCGAGGGTAATGGTGAAAAAGCCCTGCCCTGGATGAAGCAGGTGAAGGACGAGACTCACATGCTAATCGCTACTGAGGTGGCTACTCCCGAGCATGTCGAACTGGCCATGAAGTACGATATGGACATTCTCTGGATTGGTGCCCGTACGACTGCAAATCCCTTTGCTGTGCAGGCGTTAGCAGATGCCTTGAAGGGTGTCAATGTCCCTGTATTCGTGAAGAATCCCGTCAATCCCGATTTGGAACTCTGGATTGGTGCTCTGCAGCGTCTGAATCAGGCTGGTGTCAAGCGTCTTGGTGCCATCCATCGCGGTTTTTCTTCTTACGAGCAGAAAATCTATCGCAATGCGCCTATGTGGCAGATTCCCATTGAGTTGCATCGTCGCATTCCTGAGTTGCCCATCATCAGCGACCCCTCGCATATCGGTGGTCGTCGTGAGTTGATTGCTCCTCTGTGTCAGCAGGCGATGGACTTGGGCTTCGATGGCCTGATTGTCGAGAGCCATTGCGATCCTGACAAGGCTTGGAGCGATGCCAAGCAGCAAGTCACTCCTGATGTGCTCGACTACATCCTCTCGTTGCTGATTATTCGTGATGAGCACGTCACTACAGAGGGTATCCAGCAGTTGCGTAAGCAGATTGACGACCTTGACAACCAGATTATGGACATTCTTGCCAAGCGTATGCAGGTTTGTCGTCAGATTGGTGAATACAAGAAGGAGCACAATATGACCGTTCTGCAGGCTTCGCGCTATAACGAGATTCTTGAGAAGCGTGGTGTACAGGGTACACTCACCGGTATGGCTGCTGAGTTTGTCGCCAAAGTCTTCGAGAGCATCCACGAAGAGTCCGTTCGTCAACAGATTGAAATAGTGAATAAATAAAGGGCCGTTAGCTTTTAGTTGTTAGCATTTAGCTAATAGCCAATTGCCAAAAGCCAATAGCAAGATTATGAAGATATTAGTCATGGGTGCAGGCAAGATGGGAAGTTTCTTCATCGACCTGCTGAGTTTTGAACATGAGGTAGCCGTCTTTGAGCGCGATGCAAAGCGTATGCGGTTCACTTATAACTGTCAGCGTTTCACTACCTTTGAGGAGATTCAGGAGTTTAAGCCCGAACTGCTCATCAATGCGGTGACACTGAAATATACCATTCCTGTTTTCAAGGAAGTAATTCCCTATCTGCCCAAGGAGTGTATTATCAGCGATATCGCTTCTGTCAAAACGGATATGAAGGAGTTTTACGAGTCTACGGGGATGCGTTACGTCAGTACACACCCCATGTTCGGACCAACATTTGCCAACCTGCAACAGCTTTCCGAAGAGAACGCCATTATCATCAGTGAGGGTGACTATATGGGTCGCATATTCTTCAAGGACCTTTACCAGAAGCTGGGACTGAACATCTACGAGTACACCTTTGAGGAGCACGATAAGACAGTGGCTTATTCGCTGTCTATTCCGTTTGTGAGCACCTTCGTCTTTGCTGCTGTCATGAAACATCAGGATGCGCCTGGTACCACCTTCAAGCGCCACATGCGTATTGCCAAAGGTGTGCTCAACGAGGACGACTATCTGTTGCAGGAAATCCTGTTCAACCCCTATACCCACGATCAGGTTGCCCAGATTCGTACGGAGCTGAAAGAGTTACTTGAGATCATCGACAACAAGGATGCCGAGGGCATGAAGGGTTACCTCACAAAGATCCGAAACAACGTTAAGCGCGACATCGAAATCAAGCAATAATCGCGGTTTTTATCGAAAGATACGAATATTATTAGGAAAAGTGTACGTTTTTTCAAATAATATTCGTATCTTTGCAAACATGGAACGAAAAGACTATGAGGCATACATTGAAAAATATGCCGACGAGATTGAAAAGATTCGCCTAAGTGCGTACGATTTGCA
>CADCDY010000157.1 GCA_902800245.1 uncultured Prevotellaceae bacterium | reverse complement strand
TTTCTTGTAATTGTCCCATAAAAATAGGTGCAGCCGAAGCCACATATTTGTTTTCAGACTGCAAAGATACACATTTTTCTTTAAACTGCGTACAAAAAATTGGATAAAATGTCATTTTTACTTAATTTATTTCAAAATATGTTCTAAAATCCAACGTTTTTTTGTAATTTTGCATTCAAATGAGTACGAAAAAACGCATCATATTCATCGTCAATCCCATTTCGGGTACTGCCAGCAAGGAACACATCCCTGAGCAGATAGCTGAGGTGATGGACGCGGAGCGCTTCGACTGCGAGGTGCGCTTTACGGAATATCGCGGTCATGCTGCCGAGATAGCCCGTGAGGCAGCCAAGGACAGTGTCGATGTCGTCGTTGCCGTGGGTGGTGATGGGACGGTGAACGAGGTGGCGCGGTCGCTGGTGCATACCGATACGGCGCTGGGTATCATCCCTTGTGGCTCGGGCAACGGACTGGCTCGCCACCTGTGTATCCCGCTGAATGTCACGAAGGCGTTGGAACTGATTAATGCGTGTCAGATAGAGGCCTTTGACTATGGCGTCATCAACGGTTTGCCTTTTTTCTGCACGTGCGGCATGGGTTTCGACGCATTTATCTCGCTGAAATTTGCCGAGGCGGGCAAACGCGGACCTATAACGTATGTAGAGAACGTGTTGAAGGAGGGACTGAAATACAAGCCTGAGACCTATGAGATTGTAGATGACACTGGTACGAGCCGTTATAAGGCATTCCTCATAGCCTGTGCCAATGCATCGCAATACGGCAACAATGCCTACATCGCACCTGGGGCGACGATGAAGGATGGCGAGATGGACGTTATCGTCATGGAACCTTTTACGGCGCTGGACGCTCCGCAGATTGCCGCTGATCTGTTTATGAAGACGCTGGGCAACAATTCGAAAATCAAGACGTTTCGTACGCGTAGCTTGCACATCCATCGCAAAGAGGCTGGTGCTATTCACTATGACGGTGACCCCATCATGACCGATAACGATATCGACGTGTATATTGAACATCTGGGCATCAAGATCGTCGCTAATCCAGAGGTAAGTGAAGACGAGGCTCAGCCCAATCAGGTGTTGAACGCTTTCAGCGACTTTTTTAATAATATAAATAATGTACGCGAGGATATCACGCAGGACATCGAGAAGGGCGGGCGCAAGATTCAGGCCATCAACAAGGTGTTGCTGAGGAAGTTGAGGAACTAATTGCGGTTCTCTCTTTGAGAGTGTGGCGTGGCAATCATGGTTAAGGGTTCATGGATATACAGATTCTGATTACGGGCATCATTCTTTTTGCAGCATTTGGATATGCCGCTTGGCGGATGTATGATGCTGTTCGCAAGGGAGGAGACCCGTGTAAGGATTGCGAATTAAAAAAAAACTGCAAAAAATTTGGTGGAGTCCAAGATAATTCGTACCTTTGCACCCGCAAATCGCAAAAATGCTGTGATTAACCTCGGTCAGAATTAAGGTGCCTTGGATGAGTGGCTTAGTCAACGGTCTGCAAAACCGTCTACGGCGGTTCGAATCCGCCAGGCACCTCACAGTGAAAGAAAAAGGAACTCATCGTGAGTTCCTTTTTTCTGTTTGTGTTTGCCGTGTTGTGGCGCTTTATCGTATAAACAGCAGCTCGCGGTACTTCGGCAGTGTCCACAGACCGTCTTCGACGATGAGTTCCAGCTTGTCAATCTCTGTACGGATGGCTTCCATGTGGGGACAAACCGTATCGTGATAGGCAATGGCGCGCTGATGGATGTTCTCAATGCGGTTGGCGACGCGGCGGGCTTCCGTCAAGTCATCAACGAACTGTTCGATTTTTTCCGTACGCTCAGCAATCTCCTCGATGAGTTTCATGTTTCGCGACGACAGACGCTCGGCCTTATCAGCCGAAAAGACGTCCTTCATGCCCTGTACGTTCTTGATGAGCTGCGACTGATAGTGTGTCGATACAGGGATGATATGGTTCATGGCGAGGTCACCCAATACGCGAGCCTCAATCTGCACGGTCTTCACGTACATCTCCCATTTCACTTCGTTGCGAGCTTCCAGCTCCTTGCGGTTCATAACTTTCGTGCTCTCGAACATTTTTACGCTGCTGTCGTCCAGATAATGCTCGAAGATGACGGGGCACGACTTCTCGACGTCCAGTCCGCGCTTAGCAGCCTCCTTCACCCAAGCCTCCGAATAGCCGTTACCGTCGAAACGAATGGGTTTGCAGGTTTTGATATCATCCTTCAACACTTCGAGGATGGCGGGAATCATCTGCTCGCCAGCCTTGATTTTGGCATCCACACGCTCCTTGAAACTCGTCAGGGCTTCGGCCATTGCGGCATTCAGGGCAATCATGGCCGATGCGCAGTTGACGCTCGAACCAGGTGCACGGAACTCAAAACGGTTACCTGTAAAAGCAAAGGGCGAAGTGCGGTTGCGGTCGGTATTGTCAACAATCAGGTCGGGAATCTGCGGGATGTCAATCTGCATTCCCTGCTTGCCTTTCAGGTTGAAGAGCTCGTTTTTGTCTGACTGCTCTATGTGGTCGAGCAACTCCGTCAGTTGGGTGCCAAGGAACGACGAGATAATGGCGGGAGGTGCCTCGTTGCCACCCAAACGGTGGGCGTTAGTGGCACTCATGATGCTGGCCTTCAGCAGGCCGTTGTGTTTGTAAACAGCCATCAGCGTTTCAACGATGAATGTCACGAAACGCAGGTTCTCCTCGGGCGTCTTGCCTGGAGCATGCAGTAATACGCCGTTATCAGCACTGAGACTCCAGTTGTTATGCTTACCGCTGCCGTTGATGCCGGCAAAAGGCTTTTCGTGTAGCAGTACACGGAAACCGTGATTGCGCGCCACTTTCTTCATCAGCGACATCAACAACATGTTATGGTCGACGGCGAGGTTACACTCCTCGAAGATTGGTGCGAGCTCAAACTGGTTGGGTGCCACCTCGTTGTGGCGTGTCTTCACAGGAATGGCCAACTCCAGAGCCTGTATTTCAAGGTCTTTCATGAAGGCCTGCACTCGGTCGGGGATGGTGCCGAAATAGTGATCGTCCATCTGCTGATTTTTCGCACTCTCGTGACCCATCAGCGTGCGACCGGTCATCAATAGGTCAGGACGTGCGGAATAGAGCCCTTCGTCAACAAGGAAGTACTCCTGTTCCCAACCCAGGTTCACCTGCACCTTCGTCACGTCGTCGTAGAAATACTGGCAGACATCCTTGGCGGCTTTGCCCACGGCATGCAGGGCGCGGAGTAGAGGAGCCTTGTAGTCCAGCGCTTCACCCGTATATGCGATAAATATGGTGGGGATACATAGTGTATCATCAATGATAAACACGGGGGATGTCGGATCCCAGGCGCTGTAGCCGCGGGCTTCGAAGGTGTTGCGGATACCGCCGTTGGGGAACGACGACGCATCGGGTTCTTGCTGTACGAGCAGTTTACCGCTGAATGCCTCGATCATACCGCCCTTGCCGTCGTGCTCCACGAAGGCATCGTGCTTCTCAGCTGTACCTTCCGTCAATGGCTGAAACCAGTGAGTATAATGTGTCACACCCATCTCCAGTGCCCACTGCTTCATGCCTGCAGCCACCGAGTCGGCAATGCCTCTGTCAAGCGAGGCACCGTTGTCCATTACGTCAATCATCTTGTCGTAGATGTCTTTCGGCAGGTATTTGTACATCTTCTTACGGTCGAAAACGTACTTGCCAAAGAATTGCGAGGGGCGCTCTTTGGGCACCTTCACTTCGACAGGACGTTTTTTGAAAGCCTCTTCTACTACCTGAAATCTTAAATCGTTTGCCATTTATTTCAATTTACTATTTGACAATTTACTGTTTATCAATGAAACGGCGCGTTAGGTCGCTATAATTCTCTATGCGGCGGTCGCGGAGGAAGGGCCACCAGCGACGCACCTGTTCGGAGCGTTGCATGTCGACGTCGACGACGGTTTCCACTTCCTTGTCGGTAGGCGCTTCGTAAAGCAACTCGCCCTGCGGTCCTGCTACGAACGACGTTCCCCAGAACGGCACGCCATCCTCATCGCCAACGCGATTAACGGTGACGACGGGCAGTCCGTTGGCTATGGCATGTCCACGCTGAACGGTTTGCCACGCCATGCGCTGTCGCTCTTGTTCCTCGCGCGAGTCGTTGGGGTCGTATCCGATAGCGGTGGGATAGATAAGTATCTCCGCACCAGCTGGTATCGATGGGCTGGAATCCCATGTCGCCGGGCGTGAAGTAGAACTTCTCGTAGTAGCCGGGGTCGTCTGGGATGTGCATCTTGCGGTATTTGCCGGCAATGGAACCATCCTTTTCGAGTACTACCGCTGTGTTATGATACAGGCCTGTGGCACGACGTTCAAAGAGTGAAGTGACGATAACGACACCCAGTTCTTTAGCCAATGCGCCATAGAACTCCGTCGAAGGGCCGGGAATGGATTCTGCCTGATTGAACGTCTCGACGTTCTCTTCCTGACAGAAATACAGACCGTTGTGCAATTCCTGCAGCACTACGAGTTCAGCGCCCTTTGCCGCCAGACTTCTAATCTTTTCCGCCAGACGTCGTTTGTTGTCGTCGCGGTCGGCCGTATTGTGCTGTTGTATGATACCTATCTTCATTGTCCGTGCAGATTATTTCTTCATGTCGAAACCAAGACGGATGCCGTCGTAGTTCTTGCTCAGGTCACTCACCTTTTGCGCTGTTTCATTGCCGCTCATAGTTGCCAGAACCTGCAGCACCGTCAACAGCTTCTTCGACTCAAAGAGTAGGGCAATGCCGCCGTATTCGCGCTTGGCATAGCAGTTGACGCTAAGCAGCAGGCCTTTCAACGTGACCTTGGCAGAAGCCTCGTCGAACGACCACGTGCCACCCCAGCTTTTGCCGGCAATAGTAGCTTTGAAGGTCTTGTCCTCGTTGAATTGTACGACGGTATTCTGGCTCGTAATTCCAGCCTTCTGGAAATACGGTGCAGCTTCCTGTTCTATCTTCGTGGCAGCCACCTCACCGCCAGCCTTCGCCAACAGGTTTTCGCTGGTAAATGCCACACCCGGGCTGTCGTAGCGCCATGTGCCGATAAGTCCCTTTTCGGTCACCTTGTCCATGCCGATAACGCTGGTGAAGATATTAGCGATCGTTCCGCCGCTGCCCATAGTCTGCAGCAGCGTTCCTGCACCACACGATATCAAAACGGCTCCCGTCAATGCCACTAAGCACAGCGACGCGAGGGTAATTTTCATCTTTCTCATGATCCTATTAATTGATAGTTAGTTCTTCTTTGTCAGCGGCCTTTGTGATGTGAATCGTCGCTCCAGGTTCGATGTTGCCATTGACGATGAGTTCCGAGATGCCGTCCTCGATGTATGTCTGGATGGCGCGTTTCAACGGGCGGGCACCGAACTGCACGTCGTAACCCTTTTCAGCCACAAACTGCTTCGCCTCGTCCGAGAGGTCGATGGTGTAACCCATATCACCGATACGCTGATAAAGGCCTTTCAGTTCGACGTCGATGATCTGCTTGATGGCCTCGAGGTCCAGTTGGTCGAAAGTGATGATTTCGTCCAGACGGTTCAGAAATTCCGGCGAGAACTGCTTCGACAAGGCCTTCTGCACAATCTGGCGTGCATGCTCCTTGTCCTTTTCGTCGAGCATCAGAGCCGACGAGTTGGTGTTGAATCCCACGCCGCGTCCGAATTCCTTCAGCTGGCGCGTACCAGCATTCGAGGTCATGATGATTACCGTATTGCGGAAGTCCACGAAACGGCCGTTGCCATCCGTCAGACGACCTTCGTCCAATACCTGCAGCAACAGGTTGAAGACATTTCCGTGAGCCTTCTCAATCTCGTCGAGCAGTACGATAGAGTAGGGGTGACGACGCACGCGCTCCGTCAACTGGCCGCCCTCCTCGTAACCGACGTAGCCCGGAGGTGCGCCGATGAGTCGCGATACGTTGAACGACTCCGTATATTCGCTCATGTCTATACGAATCAGTGCGTCAGACGAACCGAACATAAACTCCGCCAGTTTCTTGGCGAGATACGTCTTGCCGACACCTGTCGGGCCCAGGAACATAAAGGCTCCGATGGGGTGATTGGGTTCTTTCAGTCCCACGCGGTTGCGCTGGATGGCACGGACCATCTTTTCTATCGCCTTGTCCTGCGCAATGACATGCTGTTTCAGTTCCTGCGCCATGCCTTTCAGTCGGATGCCCTCTTCCTGCGCCATACGCTGTACGGGGACGCCCGTCATCATCGATACTACATCGGCTACCTGTTCGGCAGTGACTTCCTGACGCACGTCTACCTCGCCGCTGAGCCACTTGTCGTTCAGCGCCTTCAGTTCGCTTTGCAACACAGCTTCGCGGTCACGATAGCTTGCTGCCAACTCATAGTTCTGGTCGCCAACAGCATCGTTTTTGTGCACACGAACCTCTTCGAGCTCCTTTTCCTTCTCGGTAATCTCGGGGGGAATGGTAGCATTCTGCAGATGTACGCGCGAACCCGTTTCGTCCATAGCATCTATCGCCTTGTCCGGCATGAAACGGTCACTGACGTAGCGGGCTGTCAATTTGACACATGCTTCCAGTGCATCGTCGGTGTATGTCACGTGGTGATGATACTCGTAGCGACCCTTCACGTTCTTCAGAATCTGCAATGTCTCCTCGTTGGTTGTGGGTTCTACCATCACCTTTTGGAAACGGCGCTCCAGTGCTCCGTCGTGGCTCCGATACATTGTATGGTTCCGCGTGCCAATGCCGGCTTCAGGATGTTTGCAGCATCCATCGTACCAGCTGCCGAACCCGCACCAATCATGGTGTGTATCTCGTCGATAAATATAATGATATCAGGATTTTGCTCCAGTTCTTTGACGAGCATCTTCATGCGCTCTTCAAACTGTCCGCGATACTTCGTGCCAGCTACCACACCCGTCATATCCAGTGTTACCAATCGCTTGCTGAAGAGCATCGGCGAGCAGTGGTGTGTGGCAATCATCTGTGCCAGTCCTTCTACGATGGCACTCTTTCCTACTCCAGGTTCACCAATCAGTATCGGGTTGTTTTTCTTGCGGCGTCCAAGGATTTCGATGACGCGCTGGATTTCGTCCTGACGACCCACACAGGGATCGAGGGCTCCTTGCAGTGCCAATTGTGTCAGGTCGGTACCAAAATTATCCAGTACGGGGGTCTTCGATTTCGTTTGCTTGGTTTGGGCGGTCGTCGTGCTTTTTCCAGCGGCCGAACCGCTGGACGCACTATTGCTGGCGGCAGTGTTCTCCTCCTCTTCATAGTCCTCCTCGGGCAGTCCGATGCCGTCTTTCACGCTGAGCATGTTCAGCGTGTCATTATAATTCATATTGTTCATTTCCAAAATTTGTTTCGCACCATTGTTTGCTGCGTCGTGCAGGATAGCCAACAGCACGTGTTGCACATCAACGTATGCCGCACGTTGCAGTCTTGACTCAAGCACAGCCAGTTTCAGAATGTTGCTTGCGTTATCATTCAGCATCAATTGCTGTGTATAGTTCGGTCTCACGAAATCATCCACTCTAACGCGCGATTCCAGTTCGCTCTTGATGCTTGGCACGTCAATGTTCATGCGTTGGAACAAATCCGCGACGGGACCGTCCTTCATTTCAGATACCTTGGGTGAAAATTGATTTGTCATACACTTGTCCTTGCTACAAATTCCGTGCCAAAATCTTATGGTGCGTAATATTGGCAGGCAACTCCTCCATGTAGTGAGTCACCATGATCATTGTCTTATTGCGTCGCTGGCAGAACGTCTCAATGACGTCCCTCACCAGTTGACGATTCCAGAGGTCGAGTCCGTGAAGGGGCTCGTCGAGTATCAGCAGTTGCGGGTCTTTGACGAAGGCGCGCGCCAGCAATACCAGTCGCTGTTCGCCGCTCGACATCTGCAGGAATGGACGATCGGCTAAATGACTGATGCCGAATACGTTCATCCACCAACGGCATTTGTCGTAGTCGTCAGCATTTGGCACGGCATACAGTCCCACAGAGTCCATCAGTCCGCTGGCTACGATACGTATCGCCGGCAAGTTGCGGTGCATCTCGGGCGATACATATCCTATATGTTTCTTGATGTCCCAGATGCTCTCGCCCGAACCGCGCGGACGGTCGAATAGCGTGATGTCGCAGGCATAGCTCTGCGGATTGTCGGCACATATCAGCGACAGCAGCGTCGACTTGCCGCTGCCATTTTGGCCTGATAGTGCCCACCGCTCGCCGTTCATCACCGTCCAGTCGATATCCTTTAAGATGGTGCGCTCGCCGTAGCGGATGGTGACGTTTTTCATGTCCACCACGCGTTGGCAGTCGTAGTCGGTGTCGGTGTATGGAAGCGACAGAATCGCTTCCCGCTGTGTGTCGGACAGGACGTGGGCGGGGACGGAGCCCGCTGATAATTCAGCGGGAATGGTAGTGGGACCATCGGGAGTGGGGGTAATCACTTCGTCTACGAAGTCCGGCAGGTCATCGCTTTTGGCAATGACCAGCATGATGTCCATGTCGCGCTCGTGAGCCAACAGCTGCAACAACTCCTTCAGCTGATCGCGCGTCTCGGCATCGAGACCGATAAACGGATTGTCCATGATGAGCAGCCGGGGGTTGGCAAAGAGTGTCTTCGTCAATTGGAACTTTCGCAGTTCGCCGCTCGACAGCGTGATGATGAGCTTGTCCAGCAGCGCATCCATGTGGAACAACGCATACAGGTGCTCCTTCATCCGGCGTCGTTCGTCGGTGTCGGCGCCCGCCAACAGATAGGCGCGCTCCAGCAGTTCGCCTGCGGTGGGTGTCTCGTGGTCTATGTCGTGTTGGTTCCAGCGCAGTTGCAGGTAATACTGGCTGTCGACGTTCGGACCATACGAGTCGGAGAACGCAATATAGCGCACCTTGTCCGACGCCAGCGTCTTGCGCAGCTGGTCCACATAGGCAGTCTTGCCGCTGCCGTTTCGTCCTATAATCGCTGTAACCTTCATTTCTTTACCTTATCCTTGTTCTTGTTCACAAAATCCTTCCAACCCTTGTAGTGCACCTGACTCTCCGGGCGGTTCATCTGCATGAAGTGGCAGTATGCCGCACCCAGTGCGTCCGTCGCATCCATGAACTTGTTCAGCGCGTCCTTGTCGAATTTCAATAGTCGCTGCAACATGCCTGCCACCTGTTCCTTCGATGCGGCACCATTGCCCGTGATGGCCATTTTGATTTTCATCGGCGCATATTCGTGCACGGGCACTCCGTGGTGGATGGCTGCGGCGATGGCTGTTCCCTGGGCGCGACCGAGTTTCAGCGTCGTCTGTACGTTCTTTTGCAGAAATGGTGCCTCGATGGCCATTTCGTCAGGCAGATATCCGTCTATGATGCCTGTGACACGCTCGAAGATATGTCCCAGTTTTAGATATCCGTCGCCGAATTTACGCAGGTCTATCACGCCCATCGTCACCATTTCGGCCTTGTTGTCCACGACCTTGATGATGCCGTAGCCCATGATATTCGTGCCGGGGTCTATGCCGAGTATTACTTTCTCCATGGGGTTTGCGTCATTGGGGTTAGAGGACGACGGAGACCGCCGGGCGCCAACTGCACACGCGGCTCCTGAATGGCGGGACTCTCGTTGCCGTAGCGGTCCATAGCCGTCACGGCGTAATACATGCGGGGTGAGCGTGTCGCCGTGCGCTGAACGTCCAGCTGTCGCCACAGGTAGCGGGTGGCTATCAGGTTGGCGGGGTCGCTGGTATCCACGGGCGACGTCGGCGACGCATAGATGTTATACATCAGGTACGGACCGTCACTGCGGTCGGCGGCACCTTTCCACGTGATGCGGTCGCCCAGTGCGCTGCGTGTCACGTCGAGCGTTGTCGGAGCTGTCGGCGCGAGACTTTGTGCCCACGTCATCGGAGGGATGAGTGCGGGCTGGCGGTCAAACTGACTGACGAAGTTGTACACCCCTTTGACGTTATCCAGCAGGAATTTTGCGCGGAAATAGCAGTGGCCGATGCCCAGCTGCCGCGTAACGTTCATCTGTCGCTTGACCTCTGCCAACGGCCAGTTGCGCTCCTGCGGATGCAGCATGTAGACGCCCAGTCCGGAGACGATGGTGCGGCCGTAGCTTTGCTCCTGCCAGTCGATGGCGAAGGGGTAGAAGTTGTTGCCCTGGAAATACATCATTGGATACAGCTGGTCCATCAGTCCGTCGCGCAACCACCCCTGAGCGTCCTGTGCCACCTGTCGGCGGGCATTCCATCCGCGCGACGAGTAGCGGCTGAGGTCGTCGTACTTGCCGATGGGCGAACAACTCATCTTCACCCACGGCTTGTGGGCCTTCACCCGGCGACTGATGGCGCGCACGATGCGGGTGATGTTCTCGGCCCGTTTCGGACCCTTCCACGTCTCGGGATAGCGGATGTAGTCCAGATGGATGCCGTCGATGTCGTAGCGGCTCGTAATCTCCTCGCAGATATTCGTCAGATAGTCCGCCGTGCCCGTAAGCTCGGGGTTCATATATCCCTCGTCGCCGATTTTCTTCACCAGCGACGGGTAGCGCTTTTTCAATTGTTGACAACCGTAGGTGGTCCATTTGCCGATGGGTATTGTCACCACCCATGCGTGCAGTTCCATGCCACGTCGGTGACATTCGTCGATGGCGAATTGCAGGGCGTCGTAGCCTGGCGAGCGTCCCGGTTTGCCGCTCATACAGCCGTCCCACGGCTCTAACTGCGATGGATATATCGTCGTTGCCCTGACGCGTGTCTGTAGCAACACCGTGTTTACGCCCGCGCGTTTCAGCCGGTCCAACATGTCTGTCAACTGCCGTTTCTGCTCATTAATGCCCATGCCGTCGTGTGCATAGCTGCGTGGCCAGTCAATGCCACCAATGGTGGTCAGCCACACCGCCCGCACCTCATATTTCGGCTCGGCCTTGGCGCCTATCACGCCACATATTATTATAATATAGAGTATCAGTCTTTTCATATTTCCCTGCAAAGATACGAATAAGTGAGCAAAATACCAAATTAATTTGAGTATTTTCGAACGGAAGTATCTTCTCGCGAAGCGAAAAGTAGTGCAAACCGAACGAAAAAGCAAGCTCGCAATTTACTGCGGGCTTGCCTTTTTTCTATCCGTGTCGCTTAAAATGCGATAGGTCCGAATCCCATACAGCTGGTGGTTCCCAGCGCCGTCAGGAAGGCCGTGAGCGCGGCTACTACAACTTTCACCGCAATCTCAATAAAACGGTTCGTCTTCATAATTGTCAATTGTGAATTGTGAATTATTAATTGTGAATTATCAATTGTCAATTGTCAATTCCAAAGAGTCGCCCCGAAGGGCGCTCTTTGATCAGTTCTGGTCTGCGCCGCTTTCGCCGCCACCATTGTCACCGCCACCGGAGTTGCCGCCGTTGTCACCGCCGCCATTCGTGGGATTCGTGGGATTCGTGTTCGAACTACCTCCGCCCGTGGTGCCGGCCGTCTCGCCCTTGGCTGCGGCAATGGCATCCTTGGTCTTGTCGGTGAAGCTGAACTTCACGTCCTTCTTCAGCTCCTCGCGGGTGAAGTCGCCGGTGGAC
>CADCDY010000156.1 GCA_902800245.1 uncultured Prevotellaceae bacterium | reverse complement strand
TTTGGAACAGTCTGTTCTTCCAGTCATTCCTATGGGTAAACTGATTCAGCCGGAAGATATTGCAGAAACGATTCTGTTTCTGGCAAGTGAGCAGGCGAGAATGCTAACAGGTCAAGTCATTAAAGTATCTGGTGGACATGCCTTATGACATTATGATTGACTACGATTCCATATGGCTAACGAAATTGCCGCCGATAGTCACGGGGGATTATCAGCGGCAAATGATGAGGGAGAGAGGGTTTATTTGATGGTGATCCAGACAGCTTCGCCTTTGTCCTTGGCTTCGACGATTTTCTGTTTGAGGCGGTGAACCCAGATGCGGCTGTCGAGGACTTTGCCTACTTCGCGGTTCTTTCCTACCAGGATGCAGCCTTCGGTGTCTTCTGAGCAGTTGCCTGCGTGGATGCGGATGCCTTCGAATTTCGGAACACCGAGCAGGATGGGAAGCCACTGCTGGAACTTCGGCGAGAAAGAGATGACTACTGCATAGCGACCTTCCGGGATGGCCGAGCGGCCTTTTACCTTGTAGGCACCGTTGGCGTAGTCGCGCCAAAATACTGGTTCTCCGTTCCTGCCAGATACTCGTCATCTACGCGCCTCTGAATGTAGAGCCTGCCTATCGTGTAGGTCTTGCGTTTTGCTATACGTTCTAGAATCAATTCCATAATGCTTAATGTTACAATGTTACAAAGTTACTTTGTTACGTTTTTTGTCCAGTGGTGGCGGTCGGTCTTGCTAATCCATCCGTCACGCATCCAACGAGAGATGATCATGCGCATGGCTGTTTCTGAGCAATAGCCGCGCTTCAAGGCTCGAAGGTCATCGATGGTGAAGGTTGGTGCAAGCTGGTCAAACACGGAGTGATTGGCTCCATATCGCTGGCACTCTTCATGAGCATCAACATATTGATTCTGTAATGCCTCGCCGAAGGCCTTCATCTGTTGCGAAAGACAGTACTCGGCCATCATCAGAGCGAACTTAATACAAGCAGCCCCCTCCTTCCTCCCCTGTTTAGGGGAGGTTTTTGCCGCTGCCTTTTCTCTCCCTAAACAGGGGGAGGTAGAGGGGGTCTCCAGCAGATGGAAAATGACCCCACAACGGAAGCCGATGACAGCAGCACGCTTACGATAAGTATCCTTCACGTGGTCGATGTCCTTTGCTGCTTCTACACGTTTGGCTTCTACCCACTCTTCGATGGCTTTGCGCAGACGAGGGGTGTCAACGAGACCTGAGAAAGAACGCAGGCGGGTCACGGCTTCTTGTATCTTGGCTTCATCCTCTGCCGAACGACGACCAAACTTGGGCATCTTCGAGAAACTGCTGTCAGGCATTTCGGCTACCAATATTCGAGAAGAAAGACCGTTCTCGATATTGTCCGACTTGAAGCACTTCCTCATGGCACCGTTGGTTCCGAGCATCGTCCAGTTATAGGCGACTTTCACGACTCCCGACTCTGCGGCATCCGAGTTGTAATCCTGGCCCCACTCACCTTTGTCAAAGCTCAGGCGATAGATGTCATATTTTGAACTCCATGACCCAGCACCATTCGTTTTCCGGAGGGTGTCAAGTTCCTCACCGAACGAGTAGATGGTATGCCCCTGGGCATTCTTGAAACGCTTCAACAAAGTCGAACACGAGACCGTCACCGGCACCATCCTGATCAGCACCTTCGGGTCTTCGGGAGCCTTCTCGTTGGCCTTACGACCCTTTTTTCGCTCCTTCCATTCCTCTTCACGTTTGCGGGCAAGGGCATCCTCTTCGTCGAACTGACGCTTCCAGACATCAACGGCATTCTTCACCACCGATTTGTTAGAAGCCTGCTCACCTCGGATGATAGACATCAACCCCAAGTGCTGCAAGTTGCCGTCACAATACTGAATCTGCACTTGATCTGCATAGGCCGCTGCTATCGGCAGCACACCACAGAGCACGGGCATGTGCATCGTCACAGGCACACCTGCCAGCGATTCTTTCAAACCGATTGGCAAGGCTTTGACATTGACTTTCACACCAGTCTCTTCGGCTTGTGCCATATCGTCGAGTTCAGGGTGAGCGGTAGCAAATTCTTCACTCTTCACTCTTAACTCTTCACTCTCAACAATCTGGTCTATCAGTCGTGAACCCTTGGTGGGTTCTTTGCAGGCCGAATGGATAATGCTCTTCATTTCTGCTTCCGACAGCCCGAATCGAGGCATCACCTCCAGCAACCACTCCTCAGAGTTATCACAGATGGCTCTCAGATTTGCCGCCAACTGATGCAGTCTCTTGTTACGTTCACCCTCTGAAGGCTCACCTCCCGTTCTGCGCCAGTACTCACATATAATAGAGGTATAAGGCACGCCTTTGAATTCCTGCGGAAACTTGGTTTCAACTTTCTCTGCAGGAGCATCGGGAGCCACGGCAGGTGCTACGGGCGCAGGTGTTGGTGCATCACCATCATCGCCTGGATCATAGTAAGAACCATCCTCTGTGCGTCCATCAATGCTCAAACCTCTGTCAGTATAAGCCTTACGACGCTGAGCCACCTCTTCCTCTGAAAGTTGCTGATACCAGCCGTCGGCACGATAGATTTCAAAATCGGCTGGCGAGATATAGATAAACCTCTCAGGGGTAAAGCATGATGTGTCGCAAGCAACTCCAAGCGCCTTACAATACTCACGTTGAGCCTCCGGCACCGTCATGCCCATTGGCAGACGAATATCAATGTGCAGTTTGCGACGGATGCTGTAATCCTTATGAAGCATCAGTCCCTGCCAACGTCCACCTATCTCAATATCGAGCCGTTCAGACATCTCGTTAGCTTTCTCCACCAACTCTGGGTCATCAATGTCGATGCACGTCTGCCAGGTGAAACTCTCAGCCACGATATGCTCACGATCCCGATAGTCATCACGAAACTTGGTGTAGTGCGGACAACGGAACGGCAACCACGATTTCAACTTTCTCTGTTGCTCATCATCGGCAGTTGAATTGATACGCTCTGCCATCTGCTTCAGACGTGGTGAACGAGTCAAAGAATCATAGTCATGGAGCGGGCATTCTTTTATGAATGCCCTTGTCTGCTCCTTGGTCTGACGTGCGTTGAGTGCTATCAATCGCTCCAAAATCATTTCCATACGGTTTCCTCCTTTCTGGTTTTAAAGTAAGACATAATCTCGTCGGCTTCCTCTTGATAGAGGGCCTTAGTGAGTGCAAGCCCGTATTTCTTCGGGAACTTGAAGGTGACGTACACAAACTCTTGATCCATTCGTCTCTCACCTGCTCTGTGACCGCAGCTGTCACTTTTACGATAGATGGGACGTGTTATCTTCACTGCTCCGTGAGCCGTCTCATAGAGGGTTTCGTGGAGTGGCCCCTTGCTGCCATCTCTGTAACGCTTCACTCTGGTTCGACCGTCAGCATCTACCTCGATACCACCACGATAACGTACACGCTCACCGTTAGTCACCTCTTTCTCATCCTCCCACGGACACGGCACTATCAGCATGTTGCCGTTCAACTGGAAGTTAACACTTGCGTCCATCTGGACTGCGTTGTTCAAAATCTGTTCTTGGAATTTCTGTGGATTCATTTTTCTGAAACTTTAGCGAGATTCGGCAAGTGCTGAAATTGGATCCTTTTCACTCGCGAGACTTCCCGCATCCTGCTTTCGTCTCAGATTAAACCTTTGTTTTTTTAGCGATTAAGAAATTGTACATAGAAAGGCTGGTTCGCTACTCCTTTGCCTCCTTGTTTGTGCATTCTACAACGATTCATCAATGCCAGTTGCTGGCGGGCTTGATTCTTCATTCTGTCGTAGATGCGCTTACCTTGCATTAAATCTCGTGCCATTTTCTTTTGTTACCGCTCCTTAGGCGGGGTCTTAACTGTGATTAGTGGATGTGCTCTGTTTGAGTCAGCATCCATAATCCCCGACCTACCCCCAGTTTCTTCGGGAAAACGTTCGGGTAATCTTTCGGGAAACGCCCAAAAGACACCTCAGAGTAGAGACAAACAGAAAGCGGAACCCCTTGTGTTTCAAAGAGATTCCGCTATATGCGAAAATTTTTCAAAAAAATCTGTGCTTTCCCGAAGGATTTCCCGAGAGCCGAAAAACAAGTCTATTTCCTTTTATGCCAATGCATGTCCTGCTGGTCATGTTCGTCGTATTTTGATTGGAAATCCTCGTCATCATCATAGTCACTATTGAGCAATCGTTGCACATCAGTTTTAAGCAACTTTATACACTCCTGAATCACGGGCAGCGCCTTGTTGTTGGCAGCATCCCCTTTGTCAAGCCCAGTCAACCAGGCTCCCTTCTTGTCCTTGAAATGCCCTTCAAGAATACCCGGAAGTGTGTATCCGTCGGCTATAAAAATCAAGCCTGATGAAATCAATTGCCTGAACAACTCCACAAGTGTTCCCTTGCCATACTTACCCATCCATGTCAGCTGACAGTCCTCGTCTCTTTTGTCTGCAAATAGTACCATAAAGTCGGCCTCGTTGCCCTCGATCCATTCTTCCTTTATCAGCTTCTGATACAGCAGAGTCAAGTGACCGTCAGTCACTCCACTCTTCCGCTTGAAGGTCATTGTTTCACGAGGCTTCTGAGGCTTCTTACTGACGGCTTTCTTTTGCTCCTTCCCTCCTTCTACTTTCTTTGCATGCTGCTCCAGCCACTCTATTGAAAGCATGCCAATGGTTTGAATCTTCAGTTTGATAAGCGACAGCTCGGCTATCCCCCAAACCTCCGTGACTACAGGCTCTACCTGATGTTGATAACTATCCCAAAGCTCGAAAGTATCGCCTTGGCCAATCTTCCGTAAGGCTGCTGAACGAAGGGCATCTCCGTCACCCGTCGGGTCTTGAAGCTGCTGCAATTGAGAACGCCATAACTCATCTTTCCTAAGGGCTGACAACCACTCCGAGGCAGAGCCGTAATCTTCACGATTATTGCTCATCATAGGGCATCGTCCTCCTCGCGCCACCAGCCATGTCCACACCTTTGGGCATGTTCCATGAGATAACCGAATTCCAGCGAGTCGTCCTCAACCCAACCTTTAGCAAGATACTTTGAGCGTACCTCACGAACTTTATCGGCAAAGCGACTCAGCATCTCTGACACAGCCTGCTGTCCATGTAGTCATAAAGCTCCTGAGCTGCCTTCAGCACCCCTTTGTCAAACTGACGGGGCACTACACCATAGATCTCGTCGTGAAGTATCACTAAGTCAGGTCTCAGTTTCAGCCTGCGCCCACGCTGCCAATGCCGTTCTATCGCGAGCAGCGAGTCGAGTATGGTGCTTACATAGTCACGAGGGGGTATCTTAGTATTGTCCGGTCTGCCTACTCTACATTTATATTTCGTAGAAAAGAGTTCTGCCAGCTCGTCTTGTGCCGGCAGGTAATGACCGTATTCATACACGCCGATGGCATGCTTCTTCATGATGTAGGCCGTGTGCATTGCAATCTGCTCATACGGCGTAGTGGTAAGCCATTCTACCAGCTGCTTGTTCGACACCCAAAAGTCGTTTTTTCTAATGCCGAAGGCCTCCTTCAGGTCGAACGTGAAGTGAAGGCTCAGGTCGTGGCACAGACCAGCAATTTCCAATATCAGCCGCAGTCGGCTCATTTCATTGTCAGTCAATGTCTGCTGACCCGTCAGCGTCATCAATGGGTTAGGGTTCTTCGGCAGCCTCCTTCCCTCGTCAGCAGTCCAGAACATGTCCGACAGATAAATCGCCAACAGCGACGAACCATGCTTCACCGTCAGTAACCGTTCCACCTGCGATAGCCTGAAAGCCCTGCGTCCCTCACCCTTCAACCGGCTTGCCTTGTCAAGGCCTGCCCCCTTGAAAAAGTCCTTCTCAATCTGTGCCAGCATTTCTTTGGCTGTTTTTATCTGTTCCATAGTTATAATGCTGCCACCTTCTTCAGTTCATTCTTGATAGCACGGTTGATGAAGTCATTTATCGTAATACCCGTCGAAGCCACGAATGCAGCCACGCGTGAATGAAGTTCCGATGACATCCGCAGATTCAACTTGCCACTATATGGCTTCGCGGGCTCTACGCCATCAGCCAAGCAGCCCTCAAGATAGCTGTCTATGCCATCCTCAAAATCCTTACGCAGTTCATCGAGCGTCTGACCTTCATACGTAATCAGATCCTTGCTCAACCCCTGCACTTTACCAAACAGGCAATTGTCCTCTTTGCTGTACTCCACGCTACCTTTGTAGCCCTTATATTCCAAATAGTCCATAATCGTCCTCTCTATTTTATTAAACCGTTATTCTTTAAATGTTGATAAATCGTCTTCACCATCCACTCCTTCATGATGCTTCCCGGATGTGGCCGATGAATGTCAATATAAGCTCCAGTAGCCTCATTTTTGAATCTAACACGAGAACCCGAAGTGGAGCCTTTTGTATGTTCTATATAGCCAAAATACGCCAATAGACTCAACGTTTCTTCATACGTGAAGTCCTTCGGTTTCTTTTTGAATCGCTCAATTAATTTCTCCTTTGAACCCATATTCGTTATTTCTTGGGTGCAAAGATACTAAATTTGGTACTAACTTCCAAATATTTTAGTGATTATTTATTTGTGACACAAAGGAGAGACACAAAAGGGGCAAGCACTTCTGTGTCATAGATTTTTAAATAGATTGTTGATAATTACGCCAACTGGTGCAAACATCTTTGTTTTCAACCAAATTTTAGCCAAAAATATTCAATTTCATAACAAATTTGAAAATATTTTTGCTAGTATTCGATTAAAATTGTATTTTTGTGGCTGATTTAGAGAATTAATTACTTAGATTATGGATATTGACAAATTACTAATTGCAATTTTTCTCTTTGTATTATTCTTTGGGATGCCAATTTTTGAATGGCTTGAAAGAAAAAATAAAAAAAAACTCAAAGAGTGAGGATATAGTATTAAAGAATAGTATTCAATCCGCACCTTACGAAAGAAAAGAAATCCATTCAACACAACTTATGCAAGAATATGGAGAACTAGTTGATTGGATAAAACAATCTAGTACCGATGTTCGTGTGTTTAAAAACACCGATGAAATGATTATTGTCGGAGCAGAGAATTGGGGCGGTACTGTTTTTCAGAAATACTATATATCGAAAGAGGACAACGATGTAATAATTGAAATGAAGTCACGCCATCCCATATATGGTGAAATTAATCATAAATGGAGGTTTTGGGATAGTGATTCAATAGATGACATTATTGAAAAGATAAATAACGATATGAAACGATTAATGGAAGAAAAAGAAACATTGTCTTAGCCTGAAATACGTTGACTCCTGCCAAGCCTCTTAAAAGTTAAAAAGAGTTATGAGAAAAGGTCAACGTTTTGCACGCGCATTCAAGCGTGC
>CADCDY010000155.1 GCA_902800245.1 uncultured Prevotellaceae bacterium | reverse complement strand
CATAAAGGGATACGTACCTCCATGCAAGGTCACATTCTTTAGTCGCAGACCATTGACTTTCCAGAACGTTTCGTCGGCATCGGTGATATTGACATCCTCCAGTTCAACGTTATTCATCTCACGGAAGAATTTAGGGCCGTCAATGCGACAGCGGCGCATGACGAGGTCGTTTGTGTACCAGATTGCCGAACGGGAGCCCACAGCGAAATAGCAATCCTCGATAAGGGCACCATCGACGTGCCACCAGGGATATTTGCCATAGAACCGGCACTCGCTGGCCTCCATGTTCTGGCATTGTTTGATGCCACTCTCACCATCTGTAATGGTGACATTCTCCAGTGAAAAAGTATGAAGAAACTATATATTGAGACATACGGTTGTCAGATGAACGTTGCTGACTCAGAGGTGGTTGCCTCTGTGATGCAGATGGCAGGCTATGAGGCAACAGAGTCGTTGGATGAGGCTGATGCCGTCTTTCTGAACACCTGTTCTGTACGCGACAATGCCGAACAGAAGATATATCGCCGTTTGGATGCTTTGGATGCCATCAAGCGCAAGCGTCCATTGATAATCGGTGTGTTGGGCTGTATGGCAGAGCGTGTGAAGGACGACCTGCTACAGAACCACCATGCTGACCTTGTGGCAGGTCCTGATGCCTACCTGTCGCTGCCCGACCTGATAGCACAGGCTGAGACGGGTCATAAAGCCATCAATATCGAACTTAGCACGAGTGAGACCTATCGCGACATCGTTCCCCAGCGTTTGCATGGTGCCAAAATTGGCGGTTTTGTCAGCATTATGCGAGGCTGCAACAATTTTTGTCATTATTGCATTGTGCCTTATACCAGAGGTCGTGAGCGCAGTCGCGACGTAGAAAGCATCCTTCGTGAGGTGAGAGACCTGAGGGATCGTGGGTTTAAGGAGGTGACGCTGTTGGGGCAGAATGTGAACAGCTATCGTATAGATAACCCAGATGGTCTGGATAATCTAGACTTTCCTGGTCTTTTGCGGCGTGTCGCTGAGGAGGCTCCGGAGATGCGTGTTCGCTTTACTACCAGTCACCCGAAGGATATGAGTGACGAGACGTTGCGCGTCATTGCAGAGATGCCTAACGTTTGCAAACATATCCACCTGCCAGTACAGAGTGGTTCTGACAGGATCCTGAAACTGATGAACCGCAAATATACCCGCGAATGGTATATGGGTCGTGTGGAAGCTATCCGCAGGATTATTCCTGACTGCGGACTCTCTACGGATATCTTTGTGGGTTACCATTCTGAGACGGAAGAGGATCACCAGTTGTCACTCTCGTTGATGCGTGAGGTGGGATATGACTCGGCCTTTATGTTCAAGTATTCTGAGCGTCCAGGAACCTACGCATCGAAACATCTGCCTGACGACGTGCCTGAAGAAGAGAAGATTCGCAGACTGAACGAACTCATCGCCCTGCAGACAGAGATTTCCGCCCAGCAAAACAAGAAGGACGAGGGTAAAGAGTTTGATGTCTTGGTGGAAGGTTTCTCGAAGCGTAGCCGAAGCCAACTCTGTGGACGTACAGAACAAAACAAAATGGTGGTCTTCGACAAGGGTAGTCATCATATTGGAGAGACGGTACGTGTGAAAATAGTCAATAGTACAAGTGCAACCTTATTCGGAGAAGAGGTATGAAAGATTTTATGCAAGTGTTGAGGCGCTTTGTGATGCCTTATAAGAAATTTGTCGTGCTGTCGATAGTGTTCAATATTCTGTCGGCTCTGCTCAATATCTTCTCATTTGCAGCACTCATACCTATCTTACAGATTCTGTTCAAGACAGGTGATGCAGTGACAGCTGACGAACTGATGAGTTGGAGTGACGGCAGTTTTAAGGATGTCGCTGTCAATAACATCTATTACTATATCAATCGGTATATTAGCGAGGTGGGTTCTACCACCACACTGCTTTTCATTGGTCTTTTCCTGATTATTGCTACCCTGCTGAAGACAGCAACCTATTTCCTGGCCTCTTCGAGCGTGGTACCTATCCGTACTGGTGTGGTGCGTGATATGCGCAATCAGCTATACAACAAGATAGTACGCCTGCCCTTGGGTTTTTTCACAGAAGAACGCAAGGGTGATATCATTGCACGTATGACGGGTGATGTGCAGGAGGTGGAGACCAGTATCATGTCATCCCTTGACTTGATGTTCAAGAATCCCATTTTGATTCTCTCATATTTTACAACTCTGATTATCATTTCCTGGCAACTGACGCTGTTCTCCGTGATTATCATCCCGATGATTGGTTGGTTCATGGGGTGGATTGGTCGTAAGTTGAAGGCACAGAGTATCAAGGCACAGGCATTGTGGAGTGACACGATGAGTGTGGTAGATGAAACCTTGGGCGGACTCCGTATCATCAAGGCCTTCTGTGCAGAGGATAAAATGCGCGATAAGTTCAATAACATCAATACAACCTATCGAAGCAATATCATGCGAGTGAATATCCGACAGAACATCGGACATCCGCTGAGTGAGTTCCTTGGAACCTGTATGATTGTCATTGTACTGTGGTTTGGTGGCGTACTGGTGTTGAATAACCAGACGCTGTCGGGTCCTACCTTTATCTATTATATGGTCATCCTATACAGCATCATCAACCCGTTGAAGGAGGTGTCGAAGGTGGGTTATAACATTCCCAAGGGCTTGGCTTCGATGGAACGTATCGATAAGATACTGCTGGCAGAGAATACCATAAAGGAACCCGCACAGCCAAAGCAGCTGAAGAGTTTCGAACATCAGATAGAGTTCCGTCATGTATCGTTCCGCTATGCTGAACAGTGGATTCTGAAGGACATCAACCTCATTATCCCCAAAGGCAAGACCATTGCTATCGTGGGACAGTCGGGTAGTGGAAAGTCAACGCTGGTGGACCTCATTCCGCGTTACTACGATGTGCAGGAGGGTGAGGTGCTCATTGACGGCATCAACGTCAAGGATTTGGGTATCTTTGACCTGCGCCAGTTGATAGGTAACGTCAATCAGGAGGCCATTTTGTTTAACGATTCCTTCCGCAATAACATCTCGTTTGGTGTCGACAACGCCACTGACGAACAGATTGCCGAAGCCGCCAAGATAGCCAATGCCTACGATTTCATCATGCAGAGCGAACATCAGTTCGACACCAATATCGGCGATCGTGGAGGCCGTCTCTCTGGTGGTCAGCGTCAGCGTGTGTCGATTGCCCGTGCCATTCTGAAGAATCCACCCATTTTGATTCTCGATGAGGCTACCTCAGCCCTCGATACTGAGAGCGAACGACTGGTGCAGGACGCCCTTGAACGCCTGATGAAGACACGCACGACGGTAGCTATTGCCCACCGTTTGTCGACCATCAAGAATGCTGACGAGATTTGTGTGTTGCACGAAGGACAGATAGTTGAACGGGGCAGCCACGAAGAACTGCTTTCTTTCGAAGGCTATTACAAGAAACTGAATGATATGCAATCGCTGTAGGAATACAGGCGGAAATGCTTCTTAATCTTTCGGGCTAAGCAGGCGTTTTGCAAAATAGCGTACGGGATACCATACGCTGAGGAATCCTACGGCAACGACGGTGACAAAAATCAGGATGATGTCCGTAGGATGAACGCTGACGGGGTAGGCATCGACGACGAAAGAACCCTCAGACGAGCCCAGCCGCACGATACCATATTGTTGCTGCAACCAACACAGCAACAGTCCGATAGCAATGCCAATCACAGCGCCAATGGCACTAATCATGCGTCCTTCGAACAGGAAGATGTGTGTGATCTGATGGTCCGATGCACCCAGGTTGCGCAATGTCACCACGTCGTCACGCTTGTCGATGATGAGCATCGATAGCGAACCGATGATATTAAAGCAGGCTATCATGAGGATAAACGTCAGGAAGATGTAGGCAATAAGCTTCTCAATCTTCATGATGCGGAAGGTGTCCTCCTGCTGTTCATAGCGGTCGCGGACATAGTATTTGTCGCCTGCCAACTGTTGTATCTCGCTCTTTATCTGGTCGAAATCGCTGCCAGCCTTCAGGCGCAGCTCCAGTGACGACAACATGCCGTCCTGCGCAAACAGATTGCGTGTGAAATAGATGGAAGTAAGGATGTAGTTCTTGTCGTACTTGCCTTGTTTCATGGCAAAAACGACACCGGGCGAATAGAGTTCATCTTCGACAAAACCCTCCATCGGATTCGTCATATCGAGCTGGCCCTCACGTTTGGGAGCGTAAATCTTCAAAGGCTTGTCGTACGTATAACCCATGCCCAACAGATAAGCGACACCCAAACCAGGGATGCCGTAGTTCATATCGGCAGCATGGAGTTCATAGGTGCCGTCGCCCTCGAGGATTTCACGGATGTGGGTAAGGCTGTCGAAATTATCCTCCACACCCTTCACCTTCACCATCAGCTGATGGTCGCCATAGACGGCCAGCGCCTGGTCTTCCAGACACTCCGTAGCGACCTCTATTTGCGGCAACAGTCGAATCTTCGTTAGGATAGGGTCGTCGGCTGGTGCTGTTTTTCCTTTCGCAGGTGTCACCTTCAACTGAGGGTCCATCTGGGTAAAGAACGACGCCACCATATCGTGGAAACCGTTGAACACGCTCAGCGTTACCACTAAGGCCATCGTTGCCACTGCCACCCCTACGACAGAGATGGCACTGATGACGTTGATGGCGTGTGTCGACTTCTTCGAAAAGAGGTAACGCCGTGCGATATAAAACGGAAAATTCACTTCTTAAGTAATTCGTCGATGCGCTCGATGTAATCCAGCGAGTCGTCAATGAAGAAACGCAGTTCAGGAATGATACGCAGCTGATAGCGCACGCGGGTACCCAGCTCGTAACGAATCTGCTTTTCGTTCTTCGTAATATTCTTAATTAGCTCTTCGCTCTTCTTGACCCTCGTCACGCTGACCATCACTCCATGTAAGGAGCGCGTCTGCTCCTGGAAGATAACACTCAGTTCCTTCTGAAGCAGACGCGCTATTTTGTTTTGTCTTGTTTCCTGCATTTACTTATTTTTTACCGTCTACTTCGATCAGTTCAATCTTGAAGATCAGCGTAGAGAAAGGCTTGATGTCAGTACCCTGCTGACGCTCGCCATAAGCCAGATCCTGAGGAATGTAAACCTCCCAGATAGATCCTGCGGGCATGTGAACCAGTGCGTCGGTCCAACCCTTAATCACCTGGTTAGCACGGAAGTCAGCAGGCTCGCCACGCTTGTAAGAGCTGTCGAATACCTTACCGTCAATGGTCTTACCCTCGTAGTGAACCTTCACCAGAGAAGTATCCTTAGGCATAGCACCAGTACCCTCCTTGATGACTTTATACTGAACACCGCTCTCGAGAACCTTCACGCCCTCCTTCTTGGCATTCTCAGCAAGGAACTTCTCACCGTCTGCCTTGTTACCACCGAACTCCTTTTCCAGGTTCTTAGCCTTGATGGCACGCATCATCTCCTGAGCTACCTGAGCAGCAGAGTCAACAGTCATCAGACCACCCTTGCCAGTAGTACCAGCAACGAAACCAGCCATGAAGTTCTTCAAAGAAATAGTCTTGGTAGAGTCGTCACCAAACAGCTCGTGGTTGATACCCTTCACCATCTGGTTGCTGATCTGCTGACCAATCTGGATACCAGCATAGTAAGCGGCCTTCTTCTTGTCGTCACCAGCGTTAGCGCCTTCGTTCAGACCCTTGATGAACTCGTCCATATAAGCGGTGTCAACACCCAGACGACCAACGAGATAATCTTTCAGACCCTGAGTCTGAGCCATACCGATAGCATAGCTAACGGTGTCTACATCACTCTTCAGGTTTGCCTTCGGAGTGCCATTGCCGCATGCAAACATCATGACGGCAGAAACTGCTGCGAGTGCAGCAAAAGTAAACTTTTTCATTGTTTTTTTAAATATAAAATTACATTACTTCAATCAATTCAACATCAAATATGAGTGCTGCGAAGGGAGGAATGCTTGCACCTGCACCGCCCTCGCCATAAGCCAGGCGATAGGGGATGAAGAAACGATACTTCGCACCCTCCTGCATCAGCTGCAGACCTTCCGTCCATCCGGCAATGACCTGTTGCAGTCCGAATACTGCAGGCTCGCCACGCTGTACGCTGGAGTCGAACACGGTACCGTCGATGAGGAAACCTTCGTAGTGGCACTTCACGCTGTCCTTGGCACTGGGCTTCTTGCCGTTGCCTTCCTTCAGCACCTGATACTGCAGGCCTGAGGGCAGGGTGATGACGCCGTCCTTCTTGGCATTCTCAGCCAGATATTTCTCGCCAGCCTCCTTATGTGCCTTACCGGCTTCCTGACGCTGCTGGTTGATTTTCTGCTCCTGGGCGGCAAAGAACTCCTGCACAATCTTCTGGGCATCCTGGTGCTTTACCTTCAATTCGTTGCCGGCAATCACGTCCTTGATAGCCTGTGCAAAATCGTCTATATTCAGTTCCGAGGCTCCCATCTGTGCCAGCTGCTGACCGATGCCGAGACCCAACGCATAACTTACTTTATCCATGTCTTTTCTCTATATTAATAATGTGTAATCTTAAAAAACGGCTGCAAAGTTACAAATATTTCGTGAATTATTTGCGATTATTCGAGAAAAATTACTAATTTTGTGCATTCTTAATACTTTGGCGTATGAAAAAGATAGTAATTTTGACTGGTGCAGGCATGTCTGTGGAGAGTGGACTGAAGACTTTCCGCGATGCTGACGGATTGTGGGAGGAGTATCCCGTTCAGCAGGTAGCTACCCACGAGGGATGGCTCAACGACCCCACGCTGGTGACTAATTTCTACAACATGCTCCGCAAGAAATGCTGGGGTGTGAAGCCTAACGAAGGCCACAAACTGGTGGCTGAGCTGGAAAAGAACTACGACGTGACGGTGGTGACGCAGAATGTCGACAACCTGCACGAGCAGGCTGGTTCCTCGAAGGTCATCCATCTGCATGGCGAACTGATGAAGGTATGCTCCAGCAACGACCCTGACGACCCGCGCTATCAGCAACTGCTGACGCCTGACAACTGCGAGGTCACTCCTGGCACGAAGGCTGGCGACGGCTCGCTGCTGCGTCCGTTCATCGTGTTCTTCGGCGAGGCTGTTCCTATGATTTCTGCTGCTGCCGAGGAGGCTCAGACTGCCGATATCTTCATCATCATCGGTACGTCGCTCAACGTCTATCCCGCCGCAGGACTCATCCATTATGTGCGTCCGGGGGTTCCCGTTTATCTCATCGACCCCAACCCCATCAGTACAGGTAGCAACGTGACGCAAATCCAGAAAGGCGCCTCCGAAGGTATGAAGGAGCTGATGAAAATCCTCGTTCCGTAAATTATAACGAGACTGCAAAAGGCATTATTCCGCCTTTTCGCCGTTCAATATCCGTGCGTATTCACCCTCAGTGGTCAGAATACGTGCGGCTTCTTTTAAGGCCTTGTCGTTGTGCAGCTCTCCGCCCTGATAGTAGTAGGCCGACACGATGTCCTGCTCTATCATCTGCATGATCTCCTGACGGTTCTTGTCCAGGTCGCGGGCCACGTCGTGGTGGTCTATCTTTGCCTTCAAAGCCTCGAATTCTGCCTTTGCGTCGTCCATGTAGCCCTCAAACTTCATGGCCTTCTCCAGTTCGTCCATCTGTTTCTTGCTCAGCTGGTCGTAGGTGAATCCGCCCTTGATGACGCGTTGCTTGAAATCGTCGTAGTCGGCATCCGTCAGGTGGAAGTCCTTGGCGGCAGCAATGGTGGGGTGCTTGGCAATATACTCCGTCACGTAGTCGAACATCACCTCCGTCGAGTCCAGTCGGTCCAGATAGAGTGTGATGTTGGCCAGCGTGTCGGGCTTCACCTCGATGTCGGGCTTCAGACCTTCCTTCATATCGATACCGCGACCGCTGGGCAGATAGTAGCGCGACGTGGTCAGCTTCAGGTTCGCATTATACGGCAGGTCGACGTTGGGTATCTGCACCAAGCCCTTCCCGTAGGTGCGCGTACCTATTATTATGCCACGCTTCAAGTCCTGCAGCGCACCACTGGTAATCTCCGAGGCCGATGCCGTCTCGCGATTCACCAGCACCACGATGGGCATCACCGTGTCGATAGGTTCCAAACGGGTCTTGTATTCGCTATTCGCACGCTTCAACTTGCCTTTCGTCTCTACAATCTGCTGACCCTTCGGCACCCACATGCTCATAATGTCGACACACTCCGACAGCGAACCGCCGCCATTGCCGCGCAGGTCGAGAATCAACTTCTGCGCACCCTGCTTCTTCAGGTCGAGGAATGCCAGACGCATAGGTTTCGCGGGCTCGCCCGTAAAGGTGTTCAGACTGATATATCCGATGCCGTTGTCCAACATGCCGTACCATGTAATCTCTGGCATCTTGATGTTCTGACGGGTAATCTTAAACGTCATCTTCTTGCCCGTCGACGGACGCTGAATCTTCAGCACAAACGTCGTACCGGCCTCGCCACGCAGATGACTGCTCACGTACGAGACATTCTTGTCCGTCATCACAGTATCGTCTATCTGAAGGATGATGTCGCCCTTCTTCAGCCCCACCTCGGCAGACGGCATTCCCTCGTAGGGTTCTTCAATGACGCACCGCTTCAGCTTCTGGTGGTAGCGAATCAGCGCTCCGATGCCTGCATACTTGCCCGTTAGCATCTGCCTCAGGTCCTTCTGGCGCTCCTCGGGATAGTACTCCGTATACGGGTCCAGCGACTCCAGCATGGCGTCAATACCTGCCGTCACCACCTTGTTGGCATCCAGCGTATCGACATACATCATATCCAAATGCCTGTACAGCGCATTGAATATCTCCAAGTTCTTCGCCACCTCAAGGTTGTGATTCTTCACCTCCTGGGCATTCGTCGGCAGTGCCATCAGATAGGCGCCGAACAACAGTATTATGTATCTTTTCATCATCTTTTTCCTTATATTTGGGGGCAAAAGTACAAAAAATAACGCAATCTATAAAATTTTTCGCCAAAAAATTTGCACGATTCAGATTTTTGCCGTACCTTTGCACCCGCTAAACAAAAATAGCAGCGCTCTTACAAGTACAAATCTGCTTCAGTAGCTCAGTTGGTTAGAGCACCTGACTGTTAATCAGGGGGTCGTTGGTTCAAGCCCATCCTGAAGCGCCTTAGAAAGAGTCCTGTAGGTC
>CADCDY010000154.1 GCA_902800245.1 uncultured Prevotellaceae bacterium | reverse complement strand
TAAGTCTTTCAAAGAACTCTTTTTGGGGTCGCTTTTCGGGACTCTCCCTCAAAGCGGATGCAAAGGTACGACTTTTTTCCGAACTAACAAACTTTTTCGCAGAAAAAATTCAATTATTATGCAAAAAAGATTGGAGACTTGATTTCCGTCAAGTCCCCAATGCTTTATACCTTTATTATATATTATATAGGCATTACTTTTCTTCAGGAGCCTGACCAATCAGTTCCATGAACTCATCCAGTTTCGGAGTGATGATGATCTGGGTACGACGGTTGCGCTGCTTGCCCACCTCAGTGGTGTTGGGCTGGAGAGGATTGTACTCACCGCGACCACCGGCAGTCAGGCGCTTAGGATCTACGCCATAGTCTTCCTGCAGAGCCTGAACAACACTTGAAGCACGCAGACAAGAGAGGTCCCAGTTGTTGCGGATGTTCTCACGCTTGATGGGCACGTTATCAGTATTACCCTCGATGAGTACGTCGTAGTCCTTGTAGTCCTTAATAATCTTAGCAATCTTCGACAGTGTCTCAGAAGCGCGCTTATTAATCTTATAGGTACCACTCTCGTAGAGCATATTGTCAGCCAGCGAGATGTAGACGACACCCTTCAGCACCTGAACGTCAACCTCCTTCAGTTCCTCCTTCGAGAGCGAACGGGTGAGGTTGTTGCTCAACACCAGATTCAGCGAATCGCTCTTTGACTTCACCTCTACCAAGTGGCGGATGTACTGGTTCGACTCGTTAATCTGATCCACCAGCTTCTCAATGCTAATATTGTTCTGAGAGGCATTGGTCAGACTCTTGTCGAGCGACTCCTGCAGTTTGTTGTACTTGGACTCTGTTGTAACAAGGGCCTGCTGCAAACCGCGCTGCTGGTCCTCAAGGGCAGTAATGCGGGCGTTCTTACCAGCCAAGTCTTCACGAGCCTCCTGCAGCTTCTCGCTGAGTGATTTATTCTCTTCCTGACAGGCCACAAGGTCCTTCTTGGAAGCACAGCTGGTCAACAGCAATACTGAAACCAGCGACATCATAAAAATACTTTTCTTCATCTTTTTCTTCATTAAATTAATAATTCGGGTGCAAAGTTAGTGATTACTCCGTCATTTCAAGTGAAAGTGAAACGAATTTAGGTTATTTTAAGTAACTTTTGCTTATTGCCGATAAAACACGAGGTGCTGCATGCGATTCCCCGAATCGCTATCAATGAGATACCATTCCATCCTGTCTTTCGAGACTGACGCTATTTCGTACTCCAAGTCCAGTTGGTCATCAAAGATTTCGTTGGCCTGATAATGTAAGATAATATGGTTCCCCTTGAGTTCATATCTGAACTGATGTGTACCAAGCTCAGAAGTGCCAGTTCCATCAGCCTTGAAAGAAAATGCCCACATGTCGCATGTATCACCATAATCCGGATTCATATTCTGATGGCTCGCTGACCATTCCCCAAGTAGTAGAAAGGGATTAACAACTGTATCGCCGTCTTTCTCGTCGTCACTACTACAACTGCTCATGCCAAAAACCAACATCAGCAGGGCGCTAAGACAAAAGATCAAGTTTTTCTTCATATTCTTGTTTAGTTGAATAAGTTTGTTTTATAATCTATAGCCGATTGTTAGTTGCAGATTGTTTACCTTGCTATTTTCGAAGTATGTGGATTCGTTATGCTCGATACTCATACCGTAACTCTGAGAAATCGTATTATGGAATTCGACATTCAAATTCTTAAGCCCGAAGACATAGCGCAGGTCTACTATGAAGCGTCGCCATTCGTAGGAGATTCCTACGGGCAATGTCAAATAACAGTCGTTCAGGATTTTCCGTGTAGACTCATAATGGCTTTCTATGATTAAGTTATAACTTTCTTGCCTCTCAGTCCAACTCTCCTTATCTATATGTAGCTGCACGTTGACTTGCATGCCAGCTTTTAGTGAGAATCCATGCCAAAGACCAACACTGGCCATTATTGGAATCTCAAGAATACTGGCTTTGATGGGGCTGTCGAAAAGTCCAATGGCTCCAATTTCGTCTTTGTCGGGCTTATAGGTTTGTCTTGTGAACATCAGTCCTGCTGAAAACCCTAGTTTTTTGAACGTCTGCCACTCAGCAGTCGCACCGATTCTCACCCCCAGTGTAGTCTGTAAAGCTCTGCATTCCATGATTTGGAAACCAACTTGGGGTATAATGCTCCACTTCCTCGCCGTTTGCGTTTTCACCGTTATTGGCTCTTCACTAGTAGGTAAAACATCGGCATTTTGGCTTTCGCTATCTACCTGACATAAAATGCCATCAACTTCCTTTATACCTGTATTCGCATTCATGGCAAAAGGCAGGAGGACGAGATAAAGAAACACAAGTAGTTTTTTCATAAGCCTTTTCTAATTACTCAAAAATCATTGGGAGTTCGTTTGGGAGGCGACAGGGATTAATTCGAACTTTCCCGTATTGGAATACTGCAAACGGAAATAGCCATATTTTCCGCCAATCTCAGCAGGTAGTTCCTGACCATTCATATAGAACTGGGTATGTATTTCCGGTAAATCATACTCATTTCCTTTGTAACTGTGCATATAGGCAAAGTTTATATGCTGATCATTGGGCAGGTTTAATGTAATTTCGCGCCAATCGACATTTTCCATACCATCAAATTCACCGAAGAGCAAATAGAATTTGTAGTCAGAACTCGGTCTGCCGGATGCTCTTAGGATGAGACCCTTGAAGAAAGCTACGTACATTCTGGTACCAACATTTGCCTGCCAACTTTCGTCAAATTCCTTATCTGTCATCGGAGAATACTCTTTGCCATGATAACTGACGGAAATCTCTTTGAGAATATTACCCGAATAGGCAGAATCCAGCAAGTCGTTTCCTTCGCTGTCCGTGAGGGTGAAGGTGAATTCAACGGGATAGACGTCTATTATAGGCTTTTCCCCATTGGTGTTTTCTTCACTACTGCTACAGCTACTGATGCTGATACCAATAATCAACATCATCAGGGCGCTAAGACACAAGATTAAGTCCTTCTTCATATTCGTTGTCATTTTGATTGCAAAGTTACATATTATTCTATATATAAAAGCCAGAAAGGGCGCAAACCTTGCATAAAAACGGAAATATTTAACAAAGTTTTACCTACACACGCCCAAATGAATAGTAGGAGAGGAACAGGCAGGGAAAATAATTCGACATTTGTTTGGTCGTTAAGGAAATAATGTCTAACTTTGCAACCCAAACGAAGAAGATTATGAAGAAGTACAGCTTATTGCTAATATTGAGTATTATTATCATGCTGATAGGATGCGATAAATCTGAATCGGAAGGCAGGACTGACGTCCCTGATACAGAAAAGGCATTCTTGGACAGTGTGACCTTTGGCCAGGAGGCGCTTATTTCCTACCAATATGACGCCCAAGGCCGTATAACCTTACTGACAGAAGGAAATGGATATCAGAATTCGTTGGGCTACGACTCTGTTCATTTCTCATATCCAAACCTTAATACAATCATTGCGAAGCGCAGTTGGATATCCAAGGAACAGAACGGTATCTATGCTTATATGAGACGGAATGCACAGTCGGTATTCTATCTCAAAAACGACCTGATAGTGCAAGCTGTCATAGGACAGGATTCCCGCTCGCTCTTGAGAGACAGTATTGTATTCGAATACGACGGGAAGCAACTGAGCAAATGTATGCGTTATGAGAAATCTACGTTAGGTGACGAGGCCCTTGTCGAAACGAGTCATTTTACTTGGTCGGCCAGCAAGAATCTCGAGCGTATAGATGTCTTGTCGATAAACGAGAGTGACAACTACGTTGTTAGCTATACTTACGATGACGCGTTGGCCAAAGCAATAATTCCTTATGCTACGCTGGATTTCGTAGACGCTACTCTCTCAACAGGACACGCAAGTGAGTACCTGACAGCTTTGGCCAATATGGGGTGTTTTGGTCAAACGCCCAAAAACGAAATCCGTTCAATAACCATACACTATTATAATCGGACGTATCAGGATTTCTATTCCAAGGAAAATATAGATTACAAGTTCAATATCTCATTCGATTATCAGCACGACGTCTTTGACCATTGTGACGCCCTTAGCTACAAGAAAACAGGCGTAGGTGGTGAAGAGTATATGAACAATCTTGTGCTTCATTGGAATCATTCTACTCCACAAAGGTAAAGAGATGTTGTGGATTGGTTCCTCAGAACACCCAGGAGTTATAGATGACAGAAATATATTTGTGAGACAATAATTACTATCAATGACAGCTTTGAAGTAAAAAAACATCATTGATCGTAACACCATTTGTACTCACAGGGAACCGTTCCCGCGATTCAATTATCTTAATCGTTATTCGAACTGAAAGTCATAATCGATGTTACTTCTAACCTTCCCTGCCTTTTGCAGTATTTGATACATGCGTTGCATTCCTTGCTCCTGCTGGTCTGTTGGATTACCCTCTATTACTTCTCCGTCTGCGCTGACAATGCGGGTCCCTCCAAGGTCATATCTTGCCAAACCGTTCTTGTCGGATAGGTAATGGCAGAATGTCAACCCTTTGGGGAGATAGCTGGAAAGGGAGCTGTTCAGTTTGGCATCAAACAGGAAACTGCTGTTAGAATAGAACAAGATGACGTACTGAGTTGGTATAGGAAAGGCTTTCGAGTCAATCCGTTCCGTATCTTTTACCTTGAACTCACCAGTCTCAGGGTTAACTGCAATGATATTGTCGAGTGTCAGCACATAATCACTGGGGACAAT
>CADCDY010000153.1 GCA_902800245.1 uncultured Prevotellaceae bacterium | reverse complement strand
GCCCGCAACCTGCAGGAGGTGCTGGTCACCTACGTCCCTGGCATGAATATCGTCGACGGCAACGACGACATCAACATCGCCATGCGTGGCATCTACAGCAACGGACAGGAGAAAATCCTCATCATGCTCAACGGCCACCGGCTCAACAGCTTTGCCACCAACATCGCCGCACCCGACTTCAGCATGTCGCTCGACAAGGTGCGCCAGATTGAGGTGCTGCGCGGTCCCGCATCGTCACTCTATGGCGGCGTATCACTCACCGCCGTCGTCAACGTCATCACCCTTCCCGGTGCCGAAGTCGACGGTGTCGAAGCCCGTGTCGGAGCAGGCAACTACGGACAGATTATGGGCAACATGCTATTCGGCAAACGCTATTTCGACCTCGACCTGCTCATCTGGGGCAACATCTACAAAGCCAGTGGCGAAAGCGTCTATATCCCACGGGAAGACACCGGTATGCAGATGATGGGCGGCGACGTCACCATCGGCGGCATCGGTCCCAAGCCCAGCTACGACGTCGGCATACAGATGAAGTACAAGAACCTGCAGTTCTTCTTCAACTCGGCTTTCTCGCAGGTCACCTCCCCCTTCACCATGAGCTACACCTTCTCGCCGTACACTTTCGACAAATATCGTACCTTTAACGGCCTCCATCCCGGATTCACTACCCTCTCCCACCATGCCAATCTCAGCTACGGACAACAGGTCGGCAACGTCTATCTTCGCGGGACCGTCACCTACGACAACAGCGACCTTACCCACTATCAGGTCATCAGCGAACCCGAAGTCAGCGCTTTGGCCGCAGTGCTCCCCGTCCCCCAATCCGTCCAGCAACAGCTGAGCGGCACCCAAGGCATCTCGCGCTACATCAACGGACAGGAACACACCATCGGCGGCAAGCTGCAGGGCGACTGGAACTACATCGACAACGGTACCCACCGCGGTCTGCTCACCTTCGGTGCCGAATACAGCTACTTCCAGCTCGACGACGTCCGCTACACCTTCGGTTACAACTTCACCAAGCTCACCACCGAAAACGACACCATCCCCATGCTCGGCAAAGGCCACGAGAGCAACCTCAACGGCTTCATCCAGCTCAAGCACCACTGGCGGTCGTTCATCCTCAATGCCGGTCTGCGCTTCGACTACAAAAACCGCTACGACGGCTCCAAAATCCGCGAGTTCTCACCACGTCTCGCACTCATCTATCTCCAGCCCAAGTGGAACGTCAAGCTCTCCTATTCCAAGGCCTTCATCGACGCACCATACTTCTATCGCAAAATCAACCTCTTCCTCGCATCCATGTTGGGCTATACGCAGTATGCCACCGAACTCGACCCTGAGACACTCAATTCCTGGCAGCTCACCTTCGGAGCCACACAGTGGATTCCCGGACTCGACCTTGAGGTCAACGCATTCTACAACTACGCCAAGGACCTCATCATCCCGCAGCTCATCGAACATTCCAACACTGGTTTCATCGATACCTACGGACTCGAATTCTCCGCTAAATACCAGCGTAGGCGCTGGTCGGCAAACCTCAACGCCACCATTCAGGACGTCAGTCAAAACAAACAAGCATACGCCTCCTACGACTACGCGCTCAACATCCCCGTCGTCACCGCCAACGGCGTTGTAGCCTGGCAGGCCTCGCGCGACCTCCGTCTCCATGCCCATATCGGTTTCGAGGGACGCCAGCACTACTCCTATCTCAACATCCTCCCGTATGGTGCCTATACCGGCACTATCAACATGTTGGCCGACTATATGATGAGGCTTAACGAATATGTGCAGACCCCCAACCCCGACCCCGCCGTCATCGCAAAATATGAGGAGCAGATTGACTACTTCGTGGCGTCTGCCGATGAGATGAAGCCCACGCTGTATTCCAAGGACACCCTCCCTGCCCGCGTCCTCTTCGACGTCGGCGCCAGCTATCATCTCGGCAATGTCACCTTCACCCTCGACGTCAAGAACCTCCTCAACCACTCCTACCGCCAGAGCGGCATGTCCACATGCCTCGTCCCACAGCGCGGCCGTTGGTTCATGGGCACTGTCGCCTACAAGTTCTGACGCACGATGACGCTGCCGCTGGCCTGATGCGTTGCCAGTATCAGCACCTCGGCAATCTGTACGTGCTCAGGAGCATTGGCGGCATATACGGCAACGTCGGCAATATCATCACCCGTCAGGGGTTTGATGCCCTTATATACCGTGGCGGCCCGGTCGTTATCACCGTGGAATCGGACATTGCTGAAGTTCGTCTCCACCAGTCCGGGCTTCAGGTTCGTCACGCGGATGGCGGTATTGGCCACGTCGATGCGCAATCCGTCGGAGAGCGCTTTCACGGCAGCCTTCGTGGCACAATAGACGTTACCGCCGGCATAGGCAGCATCGCCTGCCACAGAACCGACATTGATGATGTGTCCGCGATTGCGCGCCACCATCCCCGGCACCACGAGGCGTGTCATCGTCAGCAGCCCCTTGATGTTCGTGTCTACCATCGTTTCCCAGTCGTCCATATTGCCCTCATACTCCGGTTCCAGCCCCAGCGCCAGTCCGGCGTTGTTCACCAGCACGTCTATCTCCTGCCATTCTGCCGGCAATTCATGGATGTACTTCGTCGCCTTCTCGCGGTCTCTCACGTCGAACGCCAGCGTCAGCACCTTTGCGCCCTTCGCCTCCAGTGCCTTACGAATCTCCGACAGTCGCTGTTCGTTTCTGCCAGTCAATATCACCTTGTCGCCATTCTCGGCAAACTTCTTTGCACAAGCAAGTCCTATCCCGCTTGTCGCTCCAGTAATCAATACAGTCTTGTTCATAATTTTTATGTTAGAGATTAAATCCATGTTAGTTTTCTCCACACTCCCTCCAGCGGTCCGCGAGGATGGCTGCTAAACCAATAGCGCGCGAAGAGATACTGGCAGACGACCATTCCACATCCGACCATGACAGCGTAGGTGACGCCTAAGAGGCGGTAGCAGGCCAGACCGTAGCCGCAGAAGATGGCGCAGCCGATGATGGACTGCAACAGATAGTTCGTCAGACTCATCCTTCCGAAGATGCACAGGTGATGGAGCACGCGGCGCACGCCATCGAAAGCATACCAGGCTGAAACAACGGCCGAGACAATCATCAGCAGGATGATGAGGTTGCAGATGGGTTTCAGCCATGATTCCAGTTCGCCGAAATCTGGGTTAATCAGCGAAATAGAGCCGAGGGCTGAAGTGACGAGGAGGGTATGCCATATCTGTAAGTGGCGACCCTCGTTATAAAACAGTCGCTGGCGTCCTAACTGCATGCCGAGAATAAACAGGCAAAGCAGCTGCGTGAGTCGGCCGCTGAAGACATTAAACCGCAGATTCAACTCAAAACCGTATCGCACATTGTTCACGACATTCTCCCAGAACGTGCCATGTTCGTGCAGGGCAATGGTCTGGTTGTAGATCTCAAAGAGTCTGGTGTGGTCGATGGTGGTACCCGTCAGCAGGCAATAAAGCTCCACAGGCTGTATGGCCAAAAAAACGATGATACACCACACCCACTTTGACGGCAGATAACTGACGGGGATGAGCAGCAGGCCGTAGCACGCATAGAGCATCAGAATGTCGCCATCGTAGAAGGCTACGTTGACGACGCCGAACATAAACAGCAGGCACATGCGCCAGGCAAAGCGCAGGGAGAAGCATTTGCCTTTCTGTTGCTGGTTGTCGTTCATAATGAAGAAGCTCAGTCCGAAGAGCATGGCGAAGACGCCGTACATCTTGCCCGATAGCAGCCACGCCAGCACGTCGGCCACCGTCTGGTCGCATGCCAGTGTATGCACTATCGGCTCCTTGGTAAAAATGTCGAAATGCTCTACGGAGTGATACAGGATGATGCCGGCCACTGCGATACCTCTCAGGGCATCGGCCACATCGATTCGGGTGTTGGGTAAATTGCGGGTTTTATACATATCCTTATTTATATCGTATTAATTGTTTTCTGCAATTCTTCCAGGAATCTGGCGGCGTGCTTGCCGTCCATCTGGGCGTGATGGAACTGGAAGGAGATGGGGAGCGTCGTCTTCAGCCAGCCTTTGCGGTAGCGGCCCCAAGCGAGGAAGGGATTGGTGAAGATGCCGCTGTACTGGTTGACGATGCAGTCGAGTTCCGTGCCAGTCACTGCCGATGTGCCCACGATGACGGCTTCATCGTCGAGGATGTCCTGACAAGTCTGGCTGATGGTCTCTGTCAGATGCAGGTAATTGGCATTAAACGCCTCCAAGTCGTCGCTGACGGCAACGTCGCAGAAACTGAGTCCGCCCTTTACGTTGTCCGCTATCACATTAATGGCCATGCGGTCGTATTTGTACAGCTTCCCGTCCTTGGGCAACATGTAAAACTCCTCTATCCCTGAGGCAGCTTTGCCGATGCACCAGCACAGCAACATATTGAATTTTAACCCACGACTACGACTCACCTTACAGAGTCGCGTTACGTCGAAGGTCTTGGTAAGCGTCACCATCGGCATAGGCGACTTCGTCCACAACTCGAAGGCGATGGCTCTATTGGTGTCCTTGGGATTGATTTCCTGTTTCATCGTTTTATTGGTTTTCGACTGCAAGGACGGTGCAAGCCGAGTGCAATAGAGCTCGCTCTTATTCTCTGACCGAGGTCAGAGTGTGGCGTTGCAATGCCGAGGCGCCGCCCGTTCTCGCGGTTTTCAACCGCAAAGTTACACATAATTTCCGAGACCGCCAAACATTTGGGATATTCTGCATAAAAATGTGAT
>CADCDY010000152.1 GCA_902800245.1 uncultured Prevotellaceae bacterium | reverse complement strand
CTGGCCATCTTCAAGGCCACCGTGGAGGGCAACGCGCTTGACACGCTCTACGACGCTCAGGCCGACAAGGTGGCTCAGGCTTCCATCGGTACGCTGAAGATATGAAGAAGCGTTTTATTGAGATTGCGGTGAAGGTTGTAGTAGCCGCGCTCACGGCCTTCCTGACGGCCATCACGACCACCAGCTGCATGGGTCACGGACCACTTTCACTCTAACGAGCGACTACAAAAGAAAACGAGCTCACCGCATGGTGGGCCCGTTTTGTTATGATTGTATTCAAAGAGAATCGTTGTTGCGGAGGGTCTGCTTGAAGTCGGCGATGGTGGTCTGCTTGTTGATGCGGACATACTCGATGCCGAGCATCTCGGCGAAGTCCTCCCAGTACCCCTCGTTGATGTCGTAGGAGAAAGCTGAGTGGTGGGTGCCTCCGGCGAGAATCCAGGCAGCGGCGCCAATCTCGAATGTGGGCTGCGGAATCCACAGGGCGCTGGCGACGGGCAGCTTAGGCATGGGCTTGGGCTCGATGCACTCTACCTCCTGAGAAATGAGGCGGAAGCGGTTGCCGAGGTCAACAACGGTGGCCTTGATACCAGGGCCGGTCTTTGATGTGAACACGAGGCGGGCGGTCTGCTGCTTGCGGATGCCGATGCCAAGAAAATGCACCTTGAGCTTGGGTTTGTCGCTGGCGATGAGCGGACAGATTTCGAGCATGTGGCTCTGGAGGCAGCTGGAGCGGTCGCCAGCAAAATTCAGCGTGTAGTCCTCAAGGAACGAGCAGCCGGTGGGCATGCCCTGCTGGATGATGTAAAGCGTGCGGTAGAGGCAGGCAGTCTTCCAGTCGCCCTCGGCACCGAAACCGATACCTTCGGCCATCAGACGCTGTGAGGCGAGGCCAGGAATCTGGTCGAAACCGACGAAGTTGGGATCGTTGATGTCGGCATCGCCGAGGTCGTCGAAGTTGGTGGTGAAGGCGGTAGCGCCCTCATCCTTCAGCACGCGGCGCAGGGCAATCTCAGCCTTGGCGGCGTTCTTTACCTTCTCCCAATAAACCTTTTCGCCACTCTCGTCAATCTTGATGGTATAGAGCTTCTTATACTCCTCAACGAGGTCGTCGGCCTCCTTGTCGGTAACCTTCTTGAAATAGTCCATGAGCGACGAGACGGGATAGTAGTCGACATGGTAGCCGAGACGCTGCTCGAACTCCACACGGTCGCCATCGGTCACGGCAACGTTGTTCATGTTCATGCCGAACATGAGGCAGCGCACGTCGTGAGCATCCTTCACACCGGCAGCTACGCGAGCCCATACGGCAATCTGCTTCTGAGCCTTCTCGTCCTTCCAGTAGCCGCAAACCACCTTGCGAGCCACGCGCATGCGGGTGCAGATGTGTCCGAACTCGATGTCGCCGTGAGCGCTCTGGTTCAGATTCATGAAGTCCATGTCGATGTCGGCCCAGGGAATCTCGGCGTTGTACTGGGTGTGGAAGTGGCACAGAGGCTTCTGCAGCTGCTGCAGGCCCTTGATCCACATCTTGGCAGGCGAGAAGGTGTGCATCCAAGTGATGATACCCACGCACTTCTCGTCGTTGTTGGCAGCGAGCATGATGGCTTCAACCTCCTTCGAGCTGTTTGCCGTGCCTTTATAAACAATCTTCACGGGGATGTTGCCGCTCTTGTTCAAACCGTCGACCATTTCCTTTGAGTGACCGTCAACAGCTACCACTGCGTCACCACCATAGAGCAACTGTGCACCAGTCACCCACCAAATTTCTAAATTCTCAAATGCTTTCATAAATGTTTTTGTTTTGTTGTTCGATTAGTGTTTCTGACCCTTTTGGCCATAATAAGCATTTGGGCCGTGCTTGCGCATGTAGTGCTTCTCGACGAGCAGCGGATTCATCGTCGTGGCGGGATTGACCATGAACGAAACGAAAGCCATCTTGGCGCACTGCTCCATGACTTTGGCGTTGTAAACGGCATTGTCGGGCGATGTACCCCACGAGAACGGACCGTGGTTCTTGACGAGCACAGCGGGCGTGTGGTCGGGATTGATCTTGCGGATGTTCAGGATTTCGTCGACGATGACGTTGCCGGTCTCCAGCTCGTACTGTCCCTCGACCTCCTCCTTAGTCATATCGCGCGTGCACGGAATATCCTTATAGAAATAGTCGGCGTGGGTGGTGCCGATGTTGGGGATGTCGCGGCCTGCCTGGGCGAAAGCCGTAGCGTAAGTGGAGTGGGTGTGGACGACACCCTGGATATTCGGGAATGCCTTATATAATACAAGGTGTGTGGGGGTGTCGCTGGAGGGGTTGAGATCGCCTTCGACCACCTTGCCGCTCTCTAAGTCGACGACCACCATGTCGTCAGCCTTCATCTCGTCGTAGCTGACGCCTGATGGTTTGATGACTACGAGGCCTTTTTCGCGGTCAATACCGCTGACGTTACCCCAAGTGAAGATGACCAGTCCTTGCTTCACAAGGTCCAAATTGGCCTTGAATACTTTTGCTTTCAGTTCTTCTAACATATTAATAAATAATTAATTTAAGTTTCGCATTCGCTCAACTTCCTCATCCTCCATGGAATTATCAGTGTAATGGGTATTGTCTTAACTCCATAACTCCTTTAACTCCTTAACTCCTACAACTTGAGAAAGTTGAATAATTAATAATTCACAATTGTCCATTAAGCTTATAGCTTAAAGCTTTTGTCTTCAGTAAATGCTTTTTTGTTGAAACGATAGAGTGATGCACCGCGCTTCGACGTCTTTTTGTCGATGAGCTCGGTCTTCTCGATAAAGTCCATATCCTTGATGCGCTTGCGGAAGTTGCGCTTGTCGAGTGGCTCGCCATTGACAGCTTCGTAGAGGCGCTGCAGTTGGGTTAAGGTAAACAGTTCGGGCAGCAGTTCGAAACCAACGGGATTGGTCTTGATCTTCTGTTGGATGAGCTTGCGGGCCTTGGCAACCATCGCGTTGTGGTCGGAATACATCTGAGGAATGTCCTCGATGTTGACCCACTCCACGCCATGCTGCTTGCGCAGGCGCTCGCTGTAGTCCTTGACATTGATGAGCGCGTAGTAGGCTATTGATACGACACGTTCGCCCGGGTCACGGTCGATATTGCCGAAAGCACCTACCTGACTCATGAAGATGTTGCGGAGTCCAGTCAGTTCGAGCAGTGTCCGTTGTGCTGCTGCGTCGAGACTCTCGTCGTTGCGAACGAAGCCTCCGTAGAGACTCCATTCGCCACGACCTGGGTCCATATTGCGACGACCGATGAGAATTTTCAGCTTGTTTTGGTCGAAGCCGAAGATGATGCAGTCGACAGACAGCAGTACCTTTTGGAATTCTTTATAGTACGTAGTCATTGTCGTTTACCAGAAGTATGCATAGAATGCTACCGTAATAGCAAGGATGATAACAGTGTGGATGATGTCCCACGTGCCCCAGCTGGCGCGGGTAGCAGCAATCTGCTCGGGAGTAGAGGTGCCGAACACGAGACCCTGGATCTTCTTCTCGTCGGGAGCCTCAGTGCAGAGAGATACGACGATGACGATGAGACAGCAGACGATGAGCATGACACCGCAGAAGTAGAGCCAGTTGAAGTCGTAGAACACGGCCTTGAACCAGTTGTCGCTGACGTCGGTGGCGTTGCTATAGTACACCTTGGCACCCAGACGGGTCAGACCGATGATGATACCTGAGAGCAGACCCCACATACCGCCCTTGGCAGAGGCACGCTTCCAGCAGATACCAAGCAGGAAGGCAGAGGCAATACCAGGAGCGAGCACCGACTGAACGTCCTGCAGGTAGTTGTAGAGCACGTCGCCGACAGAACGCATGATGGGAATCCAAAGAATACCCAGAATAACAATGACAACTGTAGCAATCTGACCGATGCGGACGAGCTGCTTCTCAGGAGTCTCAGGACGCAGGCGCTTCCAGAAGTCGATGGTGAACAGCATAGCGGAGCTGTTGAACAGCGAAGCCAGTGAAGACATCAGAGCGGCAAGGATACCGCAAACGACGAGACCCTTCACGCCGGCAGGCAGAATCTTAGCCACGAGGGTGGGGAAGGCTGCGTCGGGAGTGCTGAGTGTAAATACTTCGCCATTGGGCAGCGTGATGCCCTTGGTAGCCATTGCGTAAGCAATCATACCAGGAATGAGGAACAGGAACACAGGGCAGAGCTTCAAGTAGGCACCGAAGATAGTACCGCGACGGCTCTCCTTCTCGTCCTTACCGGACAATACACGCTGAACGATGAACTGGTCGGTACACCAATACCAGAAACCGATGACGGCAGAGCCTACGAGTGCGCCGAGCCAAGGATAGTCAGGGTCTCGCAGGTCGCGCATGAGGTTGGTCATGTGGTCGCCATACTCGTTGACGGTCTGGATAGAACAGGTAGCCATCATCTCATCCCATCCGCCCAGAGCCTTCAGACCCAGTACGAGGATGATGAGCGAGCCTAATAATAAGATAGGTGTCTGGAGCACGCTGGTGTAGAGCACTGACTTCATACCGCCGAAGACGGTGTAGAGTGCGGTGATGACCACCAGTCCGATGGCTGCAATCCAGAAGAAGTCGATGCCCCAGAGTTCCTTGATGCCGAATACCTGCTGGAACACGAGACCACCGGCATAAACCGTTACGGCTACCTTGGTCAGCACGTAGGAAATCAGCGAGATAACACTCAGAATAGTGCGCGACTCCTTGTTGAAGCGACGCTCCAGGAACTCAGGCATGGTGTAAACCATCGAACGGGTGTAGAACGGTACGAAGACCCAACCCAGAATCAGAATCATCCAGCCCTGAATCTCCCAGTGGGCCATAGCCATACCTGACGAAGCACCTGCACCAGCCAGTCCGATGAGGTGTTCGGAACCGATGTTCGAGGCGAAGATAGATGCACCGATAGCAATCCACGTTGCATCTTTACCGCCGAGGAAATAGTCTGCAGAGTTGTCGTTTTTCTGTGATACAACCCAAATCACAATGCCAATGAGCGCAGCACAGAATACGCCAATGACAATCCAGTCTAATAATGCCATAATACTATTTAATTAATGTTTTACTTTGTCGAAAACTTGTAGGCAGCGTGGCTGTAGTATTTCTCGCCAGGATTCAACACGGGCTGTACCCAGTCCTTCTTGTTGGGGCTGTCGGGATATTTTTGACTCTCCAGGCAAACGCTGACGTGCTGGGGATAGACGCCACCCTTGTGCTTGATGTTTGGCTCGTTGCCAATGCCCTGGAAGTTGCCGCTATAGACCTGAACACCAGGCTCGTTGGTGTACATCTCCATGAAGATGCCCGTTGTGGGACTGTAGAGGCTTGCACATACGACGGTGTCGTCGCCCTTGCCGTCCTTATAGGTGTTCAGACACCAGTTGTGGTCGTAGCCACCGGCATTCTGAATCTGGTCGAACTCCGACTTGATGCTGTCGCCAATGGCGTGAGCGGTGCGGAAATCCATAGGAGTACCCTCGACAGACTTAATCTCGCCTGTGGGGATGTACAGCTTGTCTGATGGTGTGAAGTTGTCGGCATTTACGTAGAGTACCATATCGTAGCCGGGCTTCGTGAAGTCACCATTCAGATTATAGTAGTTGTGATTGGTCTGATTGATGATGGTGGGTTTGTCGGTCTCAGCCTCCCAAGTGATGTCGAGGGTGTTGTCGGCAGTCACCTTGTAGGTTGTAACGGCCGTCACCTTGCCAGGGAATCCGTTTTCGCCGTCCTCAGCAACGATGGTCAGCTTCAGAATCGAGTCGCCAATCTGTTCGGCATCGTACACCTGGTTCATCCAACCTGTGGTGCCACCACCATGCAGGCAGTTAGGACCGTCGTTCTGCTTCAGCTGGTAGGTGCTGTCGTTCAGTGTGAACTTACCGCCCTGGATGCGGTTGGCATAGCGGCCAACGCTGGAACCGTAGTCCGTAGGCGAATTCAACGTGTCAGCATACTGGGCAATGTTGTCAAAGCCTAATACAACGTCGGTAGGTTTGCCGTCCTTGTCGGGCACTACCAGCGAAACGACACGTCCGCCGTAGTTGGTAATGCACACCTCCATGCCATTGGCATTGGTCAACGTGTAGAGCTTGACGGGCTTCTCGTTGATGATGGTGTCGAAACGTGCAGAATCCAGACCAGATAAAGTTGTTGTTTCCTGCATAGGTGAATTACATGCTGTCAGCAGGGCTGCTACCGCTGCCATTCCAGCCAGAAAGAATGTTGATTTTTTCATTGTAATGAATCGTTTTTAGTTACACTAATTTGATTTTGGTTGTAAAATTAAAACAATTTTTTGATTCGGCAATAAAAAACGGAAGGAAAATTGCTTCTCGGTGTCTTTTTTACACTTTTTTAAGAGATTATGTACAAATAAGCCGCTTTTTATCAAGTTTTCTTTGTTACAATTGTGGCAGAAAAATTTGTAAGTTCGAAAAATATTGTTTACCTTTGCACGACAGAAAACCAAAACAAATTTTCAATATGATGAAACTGAACGAAATACTGAGCGGCCAGCTGAATGCCGCAGAGTGGGAAGCCAAGGGTTACGAGCTTCCGAAGTTTGATATTGCGAAGTTGCGCGAGAAGACTGCCAAAGAACCTACATGGGTACATTTCGGCGGTGGTAACATCTTCCGTGCGTTCCCTGCAGCAATCCTGAACGACGCGCTGAACACGGGCAAGTACGACCGTGGTGTCATTGTGGCAGAGACCTTTGACTTTGAGGTCATCGACAAGGCGTATGCACCTTATAATAATCTGTCGCTCTGCGTGAACCTCTGCTCGGATGGTTCTATCGAGAAGAAGGTGATTGCCAGTGTGACGGAGGCTCTGAAGGCTGACCCGCAGTTTGACGACTGGAAGCGTCTGGTGGAAATCTTCAAAAATCCGTCGTTGCAGATGATTTCGTTCACCATCACCGAGAAGGGCTACACGTTCAACGAGGCCGATTTGGCTCGAGGCATGAAACCCCTGTTCGCTATGGGTAAGGTTTGTGCGCTGCTGTTCGAGCGTTTCAATGCAGGCAAACTGCCGCTCACGGTGCAGTCGATGGACAACTGCTCGCACAACGGCGACAAGGTAAAGGCTGGTGTCTTTGCCTATGCTGAGCGTTGGGTGAAGGACGGACTGGTGCCTGCTGAGTTCTTGACATACTTGAAGGACGAGACGAAGATTACCTTCCCATGGTCGATGATTGACAAGCGGTTTCGAGGACAACAACTACATCGAGACGGAGAAGCACACCTTTACGGCTCCGTTCGTGAATGCCGAGGAGGTGCAGTATCTGGTCATCGAGGACAATTATACCAACGGCCGTCCACCACTGGATTTGGGCGGTGCGCTCTATACGACGCGTGAAACCGTGGATAAAGTGGAGACGATGAAGGTGACAACTTGTCTGAACCCGTTGCACACGGCGATGAGTATCTACGGCTGTATGCTGGGCTACACGCTGATTAGTGCCGAAATGGCCGACGAGGACCTGCGCCCGTTCATCCAGAAGATTGGTTATATGGAGGCCATGCCCGTAGTCGTTGATCCAGGCGTGTTGAATCCCTACGAGTTCATCGGTGCCGTTATCAATCGCCGTCTGCCAAATCCGTTCATGCCCGATGCTCCCCAGCGTATTGCAATGGATACGTCGCAGAAGCTGCCCATCCGTTTTGGTGAGACGCTGAAGAAGTATATCGCCCGCGGACTGGATAAGAGCAACCTTGTGTTGATTCCGCTGACGCTGGCTGGCTATGCCCGCTATCTGAAGGGTATCAAGGACGACGGAACACCGTTCGACTGCTCGCCCGATCCCATGCTCGAAGAGTTGCAGACCATCGTGGCTCCGCTGCAGATTGGCAAGCCCGATCAGGACTGGAGTCCGCTGAAGAAGCTCTACAGCCGCAAGGACGTCTTCGGACTCGACCTCTATGAGGCTGGTTTAGGAGAACAAATTGAGGGTATGGTAAAAGAGTTGTACGCAGGCAATGGTGCCGTTCGTGCCACGTTGCATAAGTATGTAGCTGCAAGATAAATGGATATAACTGCATGAAATAAACTAAAGACTGGCAGAATTGTTAATTTTGTCAGTCTTTTCACATTTCAAGCGTTAAATTCTAACAGCCGTTAACCCTTTGGGGCGAAGTGTTAAATTGCGACAAAAAAGCGTGACATATTGTCAGTATTTCAATTTTTGACCTTATATTTGCATCGCGAAACACAAAAAAGCAGTCGCAAGTTATTAACACATTTATTATAAATAGATAAGAATTATGAAAAAGATTGTAAAGAGTTTGATGCCGGCAATGTACTTGATGGTCATTGCGTTCTCGGCAGCTTCGTGCAACAAGACACAGGCCGCAGCTCCTGCTGCTCCTGCTGTAGCACCAGGACAACCAGTAGACTTGACTTACGCAGCAGAGAAATCGCTGCCTTCAGTAGTGTATATCAAGTCGGTGATTAATTCAAAGACACAGACCGTAGAATATTCTGATCCTTTTGAGGATTTCTTCTCTGACCCCTTCGGAGGTTTCTTCGGACGCGGACAGGGCAATGGCAATGGTGGTCGTCGCCAGCGTCAGGTGCAGACTCCAAAGCGTGCAGCAGCAGGCTCAGGTGTCATCATCTCTGCTGATGGTTATATCGTCACCAACAACCACGTTGTGGATGGTGCCGACGAACTGACAGTAACGCTCAACGAGAATTCCAAGGAATATTCCGCACGCATCATCGGTGCCGATGCCACTACCGACTTGGCACTCATCAAGATTGACGCCAAGGATCTGCCGGCTATCGTCATTGCTAACTCTGACGACGTGAAGGTGGGTGAATGGGTGTTGGCCGTGGGTAATCCCCTCGGACTGAACAACACCGTCACCGCTGGTATTGTTTCGGCTAAGGCGCGTTCGATGGGACAGGGTGTTTCGTCGATGATTCAGACCGATGCTGCCATCAACCAGGGTAACTCGGGTGGTGCGTTGGTCAACACACGTGGTGAACTCATTGGCATCAACGCCATGATTTATTCGCAGACGGGGTCGAACATCGGTTACGGCTTTGCCATTCCTACGGCTATTATGAACAAGGCCGTCGAGGACTTCAAGAAATACGGTTCTTATCAGCGCGCCATGATTGGTATCCAGGGTGGCAGTGTGAAGGACTATGTTGATGCCATGAAGGATCAGGACAAGGAAGTCAACGACTACGGCACGATGGAAGGTGTGCGTATCGATAAGGTCATCGAGGACGGTGCCGCTGCTGATGGCGGTCTGGAGAAAGAGGATGTCATCACCGAGGTTGACGGCAAGAAGGTTAAGACCATGGGTGACCTGCAGGCAATCATTGCTCAGAAGCGTCCTGGCGATAAAGTGACCGTCAAGTACCTGCGTAACAAGAAGGAGAAGAGCGTCTCGCTGACGTTGAAGAATGCCCAGGGTACGACGAAGGTGGTGAAGGATGCCGACCTCGACGTGCTGGGTGGACAGTTCCGTGAGATTACCGAGTCGCAGAAGAAGGAACTCCAGATTGCCTACGGTCTGCAAGTCACGAAGATCAGCGGTGGCAAGTTGAAGGAGGGTGGTGTACCTCAGGGCTTCATCATCCAACGTGTCAACGAAGAGCCGATGAAGACCATCAGCGACCTGCAGGATGCCGTCAAGAAGGCGTCAACTTCGAAGGAGCCCGTACTCTACATCCAGGGTATCATGCCTACTGGCAAGAAGGCTTACTTCGCTGTGGCTCTGCAAGATTAGTCAAACAACGATATGAAACTCAAGTTTACCATACATTATAATACCGCATGGGGCGAAAGTCTGCATGTTGCCATTGACTACCACCGTCAGGATGGTACCGTACGTCACCAGAACCTGCTGATGCAAACGGACGATGGCGAACTGTGGACACTGGAAACAGCAGCACTGATGGGCAGACAGCACTCGCTGTCGCTCATCAGTTATGCTTATCAGGTGGAAGA
>CADCDY010000151.1 GCA_902800245.1 uncultured Prevotellaceae bacterium | reverse complement strand
TATGCCTTTAACGATATTGGCTACGAACTTGCCCCACACAGTACCCGCCAGTTCACCATTCACGTTGAGCCGGATAAATACGACTTCGAGCGAGGACAGGAATACCGCATCGTCAAAGAGTTTTTCAAGTTAGGGCAGAACAATCCTAAAAGCGTCTATTGCTATTTTATAATTGAATGAACGCCTCGTTCGCTAATGAAGTAAGGTGAGAGTCAAACGCCAACAGCATTATCAGAACAAATCTGTTTGCCTATCATTTTGCAAACTAACACAATTCAATTCAGTATAAATGGGGCGATAGCTCGTTAAATAATGTTATCATACCAAAAACACGCCAAAAATTTCGTGAACGCCAAAAAGAAAAGGTGGCCGATTACTCGACCACCATGCTTTACAACGTGCTGACTGTCAGGAATTTATTGTCGGCTTGTTTTAAGTTGCTGCAGGGCCAACTCCTGCGTTTGACAACCTTGCGTTGTCGGGATGAGGCGACTCGAACGCCCGACCCCTACGTCCCGAACGTAGTGCGCTACCAACTGCGCTACATCCCGCTTGCTACGGCATCGCTGGGCCCGGAAAGGTCAGTGATTTTTCGTAAGCGGGTGCAAAAGTACGAAATTTTTTTGAATTCTCAAAATTTTTTTGTACTTTTGCACGCAAAAGCTATTTGAAACTAACCGAAATGAAGCAAATTTTACTGATAGTAGCCTGTTTGATGATGCCGTTGGCGATGAAAAGCCAGCGGGTGATCGTTGTCGAGAAGAACAGCGTCGAGAGTCTGTTGGCGGCTATCAGTGAGGCAAACCAAAGGAACGATACGGTGACGGCCGAGCGGTTGTTTATCATGATTCCCGACGGGGTGTACGACCTCGGGGAGCGGACGCTGACGCGTGTCAGCGGACATAACATCGCGCTGGTGGGTGAGAGCATGGCGGGTACGGTGATTCAGAACAAGCCGGACGTGAAGACGGAGAGCATCAGCAAGACGGCAGTATTGCAAAACCGCGGTACGGGGAATTACTTTCAGGACCTGACGCTGAAGAATGCGCTGGACTACTACAATGTGGAGCCAGACGGTCGTGCGGTGACGCTACAGGACAAGGGTACCAGGACCATCTGTAACCGCGTGCGCATGCTGTCGTATCAGGATACCTATTATTCGGACAACGAGCAATGTCAGAGCTACATGCTGGACACGGAGATCCACGGCACCATCGACTTCATCTGCGGGGCGGGCGACGTGTGGTTTGAGCGTTGCAGGATAGTGACCGAGAAACGTACACCGGACGGCAGCGGGGTGGACATCATTACGGCGACGCGCACGTCAGAGACGGAGTGGGGCTACGTGTTTAACCACTGTACGATAGAAAATGACGTGTCGGCATTCAACTACGGCCGTTCGTGGCATACGAATCCGCACTGCGTGTGGCTCCATACCACGTTGCTGACGCCGGAGAAGCTGGAGACGACGCGCTTTGACGACGAGGGCATGAAGACGTCGGGCAACTACTTCAAGGAGTATGGTACGACGGACGGCGCAGGTCGCGACATCACGCCGAAGTCGAATGTGGTGCGGTTTACACTGAGAGATCATACGCAGCCCTTTACTGCTGAGACCATTATGACGAAGGAGGAGGCCGACCGATATACCGTGAAGCGCGTGTTCGGCGACTGGCGCCCGGACAAGGTGCTGATGAAGATAGAGCAGCAAGCACAAAAACTAAAGAAAAAACATTTGTAAAAAGATGAGAAGAGGTTTACTACTGGCATTGTGCCTGTTGGGCTTGACGACGGTCATGGCCCAGCGGGTGATAACCGTCGAGAAGGGTAGTGTGGAGAGTCTGCTGAAGGCAGTGGAGCAGGCCAACAAGATGAATGCCGAGAAGGATGCCGAACGGTTGTTTATCCTAATTCCCGACGGGCTGTACGATTTTGACAAGCGGGTTTTAACGAAGATAACAGGGCATAATATTGTGTTGACGGGACAAAGCATGGAAGGTACCGTCATCCAGAACCAGCCAGACGTGAAGAACGAGGGTATCTCGAAGACAGCCATCTTCCAGAACCGTGGAACGGGAAACTACTTTCAGGATATGACGCTGAAGAATGCGCTGGACTATTATAGTGCGGGTGCTGCCGGCCGTGCGGTGACGCTACAGGACAAGGGTACGCGAACCATCTGTAACCGCGTGCGCATGCTGTCGTATCAGGATACGTACTATTCGGATAACGATCAGGGCGTGCATTACCTGCAGGATTCGGAGATTCATGGTACGGTGGACTTCATCTGCGGCGACGGCGACGTATGGTTTGAGCGTTGTAAGATCGTCACTGAGAAACGTACGACAGACGGCAGCGGACGCAACGTGATAGCGGCTCCAAAGACGTCGAAGACGAGGTGGGGCTACATCTTTAACCGTTGTACGGTGGAGAACATTGTGTCGAACTTTGAATATGCGCGCGGATGGAATGGTTCGCCCCACTGCATCTGGTTGCATACGACGCTGCTGACGCCCGAGCGGCTGAACGCGACACGTTTCGACTATCGTGGCATGAACACGGTGCAGAACGACTTCAGGGAGTATGGCACGGTGGACGGCGAGGGTCGCGACATCATGCCGAAGACGAATGTGGTGACGTTTACGATGACGAAGAAGAGCAAGGAGGACGCAAACGTGACGACGACGGAGAGCTGTCAGGTGGAGACGGTGATGACGGAGGGTGAGGCGGCCAAATATACCGTAGGAAATGTGTTTGGCGACTGGCGGCCCGACAAGATCATCGAACAGACGGAACGGAAGGTCAAGAAACTGATGAAGCGCCTATAAGAGGCGCTTCAATTCGTTTAGTTCTTCCTGTGTCGTTGCCCACGAGGTGACGAACCGGCAGATGGTGCGATGGCCCTCGGCCTGTCCCCAATGTGTAAAGTCCATCTTGGCAGACAGCTCGTCGACCTTGGCATCGGGAAGGATGATGAACTGTTGGTTGGTGGGTGAGTCAAGCCAGAACTCATAGTTCTTCTCCTGGAAGATGCGTTTCATCTGCATGGCCATGTCGATGGCGTGGCGCGACAGTTTGAAATAGAGGTCGTCGGTGAACAGGGCGTCGAACTGCAGTCCGATGAGGGCACCCTTGGCAATGACGGCGCCGTGCTGTTTCTGGATGGAGAAGAAATGCTTGTGGGCCTGACGGTTGGTGAAGACGACAGCCTCGCCACAGAGGGCACCAATCTTTGTGCCACCGATGTAGAAGACGTCGCAGTGGCGCGCGAGATAGGGTAGGGTGACGTCGCAGCCTTCGGCCATGAGTCCGTAGCCCAGACGTGCCCCGTCGATGTAAAGCGGTATGTCGTACTGCTTACAGACTTGATAGATGTCGTCCAGTTCGCGGGCGGTGTAGAGTGTCCCCAATTCGGTTGGGAAGGTGATATAGACCAAGCCCGGATGGACGGCGTGGTCGCGATTGCCGTCGTGATAGAAGTCGTCGAGATACCGGTTGAGTGTCTTGGCCTCCATCTTACCCTGCGCGTCGGGAATGGTGATGATTTTGTGTTCCGTAAACTCGACGGCACCGGCCTCATGGACGTTGATGTGACCGGAGCCGACGCAGATGACGCCCTCGTACTGGTAGAGCATGGAGTCGATGGTGGTGGCGTTGGTCTGCGTGCCGCCCGTCAGGAAGAATATCTGGGCGTCGGGCATGCCGATGGCCTCGCGGATGCGGTCCTTGGCACGCTCGGAGAAGGCGTCGAAGCCGTAGGGCGTGGGTCGCTCATTATTGTATTTAATGAGGTTCTCCAGCACCTTGGGGTGTGCACCGTTGTTATAATCGCACTCGAAGGATATCATAAACCATTAATCATTAACCATTGACCGTTATAGTGCTTCGAGCATGCGCTTGATAACCACGGAGCAAGAGATTTCGCGGTTGGCAGCTTCGGGGATGACGAGGCTGTTGGGCGACTCGATGACGTCGTCGGTAACGATGAGGTTACGGCGTACGGGCAGACAGTGCATGAACTTGCCGTTATTGGTCCACGACATGTGTTCGGTATCGACGGTCCATGATCGGTCCTCACAGGTAATCTTGCCATAGTCGGCAGGATTGGTGACACCGGGGTTCGACCAGTTCTTGGCGTAGATGAAATCGGCACCTTCGAAGGCTTTGCGCTGGTCGTATTCCACGCGGGCATTGCCGATAAACTTAGGATCGAGCTCGTAGCCTTTGGGGTGGGTGATGACGAGGTCCACGTCGGGTGCGGCATTCATCCACTGTGCAAAGCTGTTGGGCACGGCCTGTGGCAGAGCACGGCAATGGGGCGCCCAGGTGAGAACTACTTTTGGCTTTTGGCTTTTGGCTTTTGGCTCTTTTGCCCAATATTCCTCGATGGTGATGAGGTCGGCGAAGGCCTGCAAGGGGTGCACCGTGGCGGTTTCCATAGCGAAGACGGGACGGCCTGAATACTTGATAAACTGATTCAGGACGGTCTCGGCATAGTCGTACTCGCGGTCGGTGAGTCCGGCAAACGAGCGTACACCAATGAGGTCGCAGTAGCAGCCCATGACGGGAATGGCCTCGAGCAGGTGTTCGCTCTTGTCGCCATCCATGATGACGCCACGCTCGGTCTCGAGTTTCCAGGCACCGGCATTGACGTCGAGCACGATGACATTCATGCCGAGGTTCATGGCGGCCTTCTGGGTGGAGAGTCGCGTGCGTAACGAGTTATTGAAGAATATCATCATGAGGGTCTTGTTCTTGCCCAGATGCTGATACTTGTAACGGTCGTTCTTGATCTCAAATGCTTCGGCCATCGCCTT
>CADCDY010000150.1 GCA_902800245.1 uncultured Prevotellaceae bacterium | reverse complement strand
TGAATCGTTGGGTTGGTGAGGGTACTTCTGGCAACCAGCCACGTATTACAAGTACTGGTAGTGAGAACACGAACTGGGTATCTACCCGTTACATGGAGGATGCCGACTACTTTAAGATTAAGACTATCACCCTCGGTTACGACTTCAAGCATCTCTGGAAGGGTTGCCCGTTCCAGCAGCTCCGTTTCTATGTTCAGGCTCAGAACCTCTACACATTCACCAAGTACACAGGTCTCGATCCTGAGGTTGGTAACTCAGCAGGTGGTAATGGTTGGGCTTCTGGTATTGACCTGGGTCTCTACCCACCATCTCGTACATATTTGGTAGGTGCAAGTATTAAATTCTAATTCGACAATTAAGTTATGAAGAAATATATTTTATCATTAGCTGTTTTGTCTGTAGCAACTTTGTTTACAGCTTGTAACGATAATCTGGACACAGATCCACGTGTTACTGAGTTGACTGCAGCAACTTTCCCTGGTAAACCAGCAGATGTAGAAGCTTTGAATGCAGCTACCTATAGTATTATGAATACACTGGGTGGCGGTGACCAAAGCGGTATATTGAACAATCCATTCTATTGGTGGTGTCTGATGTCTGACGACTGCTACGGAAGTGGCGGTTTGCAGGACAATGTAGCAAAGTCACTCCATCATTTTACATATCTCACGTGCTAACAACCAGATTGAGACCATCGATAACGTGAACTGGGCTGGTGGCAAAGAAAATGCACAGCGCAAACAGCTCCTTGGTGAGGGCTTCTTCATGCGCGGTTTCTATACGCTCTTGCTGACCCAGATGTACGGTGATGTGCCTCTGATTACCTCTACTACCATTACTGATGAGATGCAGCAGGAGGTAAAGGCTGATAGTGTGATTTATCCTCAGATTATTGCTGACTTCGTGTCCGGCATGAAACTTATGAACGTAGCATCAGGATATGGCATCACTGGTGATGGTCATGCTAACAGGTATGCTGCCGAGGCTTTCTTGGCCCGTGCATACATGTTCTGGGCTGGTTTCTACAAGGGTATTCAAGAACTTAAAGGTGCAGGTCCCGCTATCGAGCTCAAAGACCGCAATGGTGCGACTATCAGTCAGGAAGGTTGCGAGGGCATTGCTTCTATTTCTCAGTCTGATGTTATTGATGCCCTTAAGGACATCGTTGCCAGCGGTCGTTACAAACTCTGTGAGGACTTCCGTTCACTCTGGCAGTATTCTAACAGTTTTCTCTATGATGAGGCAAAAGATGGTAAAGGACATGCTTATATGTTCATTGCTGACATGAAACGTGAGAACTGCTTCGACCAGCCTGGCATGGGTAACGGCAACACCGAGGAAATTTTCCAGATTCAGTTCATGAATGCTTCTAAGTGGGCCATCGGCGGTACTTATAACAACCCACGTATGTATTCAAACTACCTCTCTTGCTTCTGGGGTCTTCGTAACGGTGCTACCAATGACAACGGTAAGCGCGACAAGACTTATCCGTTCAACCAGGGTTGGGGTCAGGGTACTCCTTCATGCAATATCTGGAACGATTGGACTGCTGCAGAGCTGGCAGGTCACTACACTGACCTTCGTAAGAAGGCTACTCTGATCGAACTCGATAATAAAGAGGAAGTAGCTGCTTATACCTACGAGAAGGACGACTGCGAGGAGTCTGGCTATGGTGTCAAGAAGTATGCTGACGTCAACCTTGACGCCAACCCTGCAGATAATGATTCATGGTGGAAACAGGCTCCTGGCTATTCCTCCAGTTCGCTTGACAATCCACAGCAGGGTGACCACTTCGAGGACTACTACCTGATGCGTTATGCCGACGTACTGCTGATGCTTACCGAGCTCACTGGTGATGCTCAGTATATGAACCTGGTTCAGGATCGTGCTGGTGTACCTCGGACAGGCTACTCTTTGGAGAATGTTCAGAATGAGCGCCGCTGGGAGTTCGCTTTGGAAGGTATTCGTTTCAACGATATGCGTCGTTGGTCTGGTTATAAACAGCATAGTGAGGATTCATACGCTGCTAAGGCTCTCGGAAAACAGAAGGGACAACAGATTACCTGTCTTGGCAAGAAGAACAGCCAGATTATGGAACACATGACCTGCTCTTGGGAGAAGCGTTATGCAGACACCAAAGGTTTCTTGCCTAAACCTCAGGCTCAGATGACCCTGATGAACGGTGCAATGAAGCAGAACGCAGGATGGGGCGGAGACGATGATCCGAAACATACTCCTGCTAATGAGTATACCTATAGAGTTATGTACTAATATTATTAAATGAAACAATATGAAAAAGATATATTTGTTAATTGCCGCAGTAGGTGTGCTTTTTGCCTGCGATCCCGTTCATGAGAAAATCAATAATGGCGGGAACATCTCTGCTGAAGAACTCGAGGCGTTGTCAACAGTCACAGTTGACAAGGTTGCTCCGGTTGCAGGTCAGAAAACCTACACGGCTGCCAAGGAAACACCTGTTGTTTTGGCAGAAAACATTGATGTTACCGATTGCGACGGTATCACCGTTTATTTTGATGCAGAGACCGTTGCAGACGCTAATTGGAGTATCTCCTTCGATGGTACAAACTTTGCAAGCATCATGAAAAGTGCTGCATTCTACAGGTACGATCTTAAAGAAGGAACAACTTCTGTGCCGAGCATCGTTTTAAAGCACAGCAATGACAATGGAACCATCACTGTCAAGGCCATTTATAAAACCTATGGCGCTAAGGTGGCAAACCTCAAGGAAGGTGAATACGGTAACGTTATTACCTGTTACACCTCTGCTCCTGTCAATGCAAAGTGGGATTTCGCCGGTAAGGAATTACTCGGCAACTATGCATCGAAGAAGATGAAGGTTAACACTACTGCGAAGGGTGATTATCTTGACACTGAATATAAGATTAAACTCACTGCCCTTTGTGCTGACGGTACAGAGCGTGAAGTTATTTTCCCTGTAAAGTGTCAAAAGATCTCCAACCCGCTCGTGAAGTACTATATCTACGGCGATCCTAACAGGTCAGCTGATGAGGAACCGCAAGAGCCATTCGTTCCCGGAGCTTGGGATGCTGCAGCTATGCGCTTCAGTTCTACCGAAGGTGCACATCTGCCTACCATTCCCGATGAAGTTTACTTTGGCCTGAAGACCCTGATCTTTGATGTAGCAAATGTAACTCCCGACTTCGACCTGAAGGTTATGAACGGTTGGTGGAGTAACACCTATTACGATCATGTTAAGTGGGTGGATGGTTTGAACGAACTCCCAATCACTCAGACAATGGCTGATGAGTGTTTCTTGTATGTATAATATTAAAACATCCGTTATAATGAAAAATTTAATGAATTTAAGTAAGCTCGCAATTACCGCACTTATCACATCAAGCGTGTTCGTAGCTTGTAGTGACAAGATTGAGGAAAATTCTGTGGACGTCCCATATGCAGCAAACACCAGTAGTATCACAAATGTAGGTCAGGCTGTAGATTTGGGACTCCCCAGTGGTACCAAGTGGGCTAATATGAATGTTGGAGCGTCTTCAGAATCTGACAATGGTATTCTCTTCGTTTGGGGAGATGCTACAGGAAATCTGCTTCAGGCAAAGACCCTTACATCATACACAGATGTAATAGATTACACACCGACATCTGAATTGTTTGAAATGTACAAAGGTGCAGAAAAAGAAGGATACTTAGTATTGGACACATTAAAGAAGTTTAATGAGACCTATGCACTCTCAGAGTATTCTCTGACTAAGGTTGATTCCATCAAAGAAGCCATCCTTGACTCTCTTTCAAAAACAAAAGAGTGTAAGGGAAAGACTTTGGACTGCTTAGTCAATGTAGATGGTGTAAAATGTGATGTCACCATTAGTCTGATTATAGATACATTGTTTACGTATTTTGAGAACAATGCTGGCGCAAATACATACGCAGATGTTAAAGACAGAGCTGGTAATGTAGTGCGTAAGGACTATATGGGTGGTAACATCTCAGGAGCTCCTGTTTATAGCCTTGTTAAAAAGACTATGTATGATCCAGCTACCACAAATTGGGGTAACGACTGGAGAATGCCGACAGCCGAGGAATTGGCTGAGTTGCAGGACACCACATACTGTAAATGGGAATTTGTTGGAAATGGATACAGAGTATCCAGCAAAGCCAAAGACAACAACAACAGTATCTTCTTGCCTGCTGCAGGTTTCCGTTACGGAAACGAGTGGTACGGAAATGGAAATGCCGGCTATTATACTTCAGGAGAGATCTTGGGTACTTACCAGTTCCCCTCAATGGAAGAACAGTACAAAGGCTCCAAAGGAACTATTAATGCTTCTGAAAACATGCCTGACATGTTGATCTTCCAGCATGGTCAGTATAATTCTATAGGCATCTACCACAACCTGAGTACCAGTTTCGGAATTTCCGTCAGACCTGTAAAGAATTAGAACTTGATGTAAATACTTTATGAGAGGGTGCGCCAAAAAAAAGTTTGGCTTTTTTGAATATTGTTACTACCTTTGCATCGAAAAGTAAAGTAACAACAATGAATAAAGAAAACAAGATATCCAGGGCCATCTTTTTTGGAAGTCTGTTGGTCTACATAGCATTTGTCATTTATATCTTATATATCTATCAAGAGGTGTTCTATACGGCTCACGACCGTTCGGAGTTCCTCTTCGGAGCACCCTTCTTCCACACCCTTATGCAGAAGCCCTTTGGCCTGATGCAGTATGTGGGAGCATGGTTCACGCAGCTTTTCTGTCATCCGGCAGTAGGATCAGCCGTTCTGGTAGTTATCTGGACGCTTATCTTCATAGTGGGAGCCAAAGCGTTCCGCTTAAAATCCAGCGCCTCAGCACTGATGCTCTTACCTGTAGCATGCCTGCTCACCTCTGTTGTCGATTTGGGCTATTGGGTATATATCTCCACCATCAGAGGCTATTGGTTCTCGCAGTCGGTAGCTTATCTCGTCATGCTGCTGCTCTTGTGGGCAGCACGTCAGACACCACGTAAATGGCACCTTATCTGGTATTTGATAGGCTTTTGCGTCTATCCCATACTGGGGTGGTTTGCCATGCTGTTCGTGCTTTGTCTGGCACTTTGCGAAAAACCCACCTGGCGGGAACTCGTGGGCATTATCCTGCTATTATTTACCGCAAGTATCTGGCATACCCAATTCTATTCGAATCTGAGATTTGACGATGTTGTATTTGCCGGCTTGCCCCGCTTCATCATCCCAAGCGACAGCAGCGAGCATCTCTCCATCCCATTCTGGGTGCTTGGAGCCGTATCTGTCGGAATCGCAATGGGTGGACACTATCTGACCACCAAAGGTCAATGGTCAATGATTCCGGTGTTGTGTGTCGTTGCTGGCATCGTCTTTACCTCGTCGCTAAAGTTCTACGACAAGAACTATATCGACGAGATGCGCATGGTACACTATGCTGAGGACGACAACTGGCAGGGGGTGCTCAGTATTGCAGCCGAGAGCCCGAAGCCAACGACCACAATGGTTTTTCTCAAGAACATCGCCCTGACAAACGAAGGCGGACTGTTCGACCGTTCGTTTAAGTTGGGTAACAGTAGTTATCCGCTTTATAACCCCGATTCACTCCACGTCACCCTTCTGGACATCGCATCGCCACTGGTCTATTACAACTACGGCATGATGAATGAAGCCATCCGCCTGAACTTCGAGAATGCCATACAGGCAGGTTTCTCACCTTTTTATCTGAAGGTGCTCTCCCGCTGTGCCTTGGCTTGCGGAGACAAAGAACTGGTAGAACGCTATACCACCCAGCTGCATCACCATCTGTTTTATGAGGATTGGCAGCCGGCTCCGGTTACGGAAAAAGTCAAGGAACTGGAGAAGGCCTTCCCCGATGAACTCACTGGTGTTGAGAACAGTGACAGCTATATTGTCAATACCGTCAGTCTTTGGTCCGACTCCGTCAGTAAGGCTGTCTCGGAACAGGCATTGTTCTATTCCATGCTACGCTGCGACTCCCGTCGTTTCTGGGCTTCGCTGCGCAACTATGTGAAAACCCACATGGACGAGGAATTCCCTTTGCATGCACAAGAGGCTTATATCCTATTTATGGACAAGGCTCCGGAAAAGAAACGCATGATGCTTCCCGTAGAACAGTCCGTCTATGATCGCTACAAGCGGTTCTGGAATGACCTTGAAAGTCGGGTAAAGCCCGGTATGACTATCGACCAGGCCGGTGAAGGCATGCGTAAGGAATGGGGAAACACCTACTGGTGGTACAACATCTTTGGCAAAAAAGTTCCTGTTTTAAACGGCTATACCGGTCATGAAGTACAATCGTAAGAAAACAATGAAAAGAAATATCCACTCATATGTCCTGCTACTGGCAGCAACCCTGCTGCTGTTGTCATCGTGTGCAAATCACCCCGATGTGCCTTCTTCCAGTAAGGAGGTCAAGAGCCTGCCGGCCATCTATCCCGACTATTGTAATGTCACCGTGCCTTACAATATTGCACCCCTTAACTTCATGCTCCCCACGGATGAATACGAGGCTTGTGTGGCTCGAATCACCACACCCGACGGGCAACAGCAGACCTACGGCAGCGGCGTAAAGGTGCAGATTCCCGAGTCGGAATGGCATGAGATGCTTCAAGCCTCGAAGGGCAAGAGCATCAAGGTCGAGGTCTGGGGCCAGAAAGAGGGCGAATGGCTGTCGTTCAACCCCTTTGAAATCCGCATAGCCGAAGAACCCATCGATGATTATATCTCGTATCGCCTCATCGAACCTTCGTATGTCGCCTGGACCTTCATGGAAATCGCCCAGCGTAACCTCACCACGTTCGAAGAGACGCAGATTTTCAACAACGAGATTACCATGAATAACAGGAAGATCGGTCAATGCATCAACTGTCACAGCTATCAGAACTACAAGACCGACAATATGCTCTTCCACGTGCGTCTCGCCAATAGCGGTACCGTATTGGTGAACGACGGCAAGATTTCAAGAGTCAACCTAAAGCGCGACTATACCATTTCCTCGGGTGTCTATCCCGCATGGCATCCCACCGCAAAGTTAATTGCTTTCTCGACGAACAAGACACGACAGGGATTCCACACCCTCAATCCCAACAAGATTGAAGTTTACGACCTGGAGAGCGACCTGATTCTCTATGATGTGGAGACCGACTCGGTGCAGGTCGTCAGCAACGATTCCACGCTGTTGGAAGTGTATCCCACCTGGTCGCCCGACGGCAAATGGCTCTATTACTGTAAGACAATTCCACTGCCTGAAGAGATGCACGACAAAGATATCCGCACCACCTACCCGAAAGTGCAATACAACCTCTATCGCCGCTCGTTCGACGTAGCAACACACAATTTCGGTGACGAGGAATTGGTGTACGACGCTGCCGGGAACGACAAGAGTGTTACCTTGCCACGTGTCAGTCCCGACGGGCGCTATCTGCTCTTTGCACTGGGTCAGTATGGCTGTTTCCATATCCGTCACAACGATGGTGACATCGTCTGTATGCCGCTAGACCAGGATTCGATAGCGGCTCGCACCCAGAATCCGCCGTTCCTCGACATGACCAACGTCAACAGCGAAGGGCGTCCCGACAGCTATCCTTCATGGTCGAGCAACGGTCATTGGATCATGGTTGCCAGTCGTCGTGACGATGGCAATTTCTGCCGCGTCTATTTCTCCTATTTCCACGATGGGAAGTTTGAAAAGGCCTTTATGCTGCCACAGGAAGACCCCGAACACAACACGTTCCTGCTGAAGAGTTACAACCGTCCGGAATTCATGGTGGAACCCGTTAAAATCAGTGTCGATGAATTTAGTAAAGTGTTTGATAAGTAGTCTGTTCGGTGTGGCTGTTCTCCTTTTCTTCGGACTGGCCTATCCGCATCATCTGCACTATCAGGAGCAATACCAGCTTTTTCTCTTCGACAGCACATATGTGTGGGAGATAGTCCGGCAACCCGGAGGCATTGCCGACCTGCTCGGACGTTTCTGCACGCAGTTCTTCCTCTATGCCTGGGTAGGCGCTGCCATCATTGCCATTCTACTCTCGGCGATACAGCTCCTAACCCTCCGTTTAGTCAATAGTCAATTGGCCTACGGTCTGACCTTTGTACCTTCTTTCCTGCTTTGGCTCTATCTGCTCGACGAGAATGCACTGATGAGTGGCGTCTGGGCCGTCCTGATTACATTGCTCATAACCTGGGCCATCGTGAAGCTGACAAAAGGATGGACATGCCGCGTACTGCTCATCGCCGTCCTTCCCCTACTCTACTTTTTGGTAGGGCCAGTATGTCTTCCAATACCCATCGACAGTCTGTGGTCCGGCATACACTACCACCGCTATCCCACCGTATTTCCGTGGCTCCTTTGGGGTGCAGCGCTGTCTATTTGGATGATTTTCGGGTTGAATTTCCTAATCCGTCGTCGTCAGGTGCATTTCTCTCACCTCTCATCTCTCACCCCTTACCTCTCCTTCCTACTCGTTGCTGGCATCATGGGCACTCTCGTCTGGAAAAACGCCAATTTCAAGGCCGAGAAGGTGATGCAATACGACTTCATGGCGCGCCACCAGCAGTGGAACCGCATCCTTCAAACCATCAGTGCCGAGAAGCCCAACAACCAAATCGGTGTGACGGTACAGAATCTGGCCTTGGCAATGAACGGTATGCTTTTGGAACAAATGGGTAATTTCAACCAAAACGGCATTGCGGGTCTGCTGCCCGACGTCCAGGAAGACGCCACGAGCCCTCTGCCCACCGCTGAAGCCTTCTATCAGTTAGGCATGATCAATGTCGCCCAACGAACGGTATTCGAGGCCCAGGAGGCCATCCTCGATTTCCAGAAGAGCGGTCGCTGCTACCAGCGGCTGGCACAGACCAACCTCATCAACGGTCAGTATGCCGTGGCTCGTAAATACCTCATGGCCCTGCAAAAGACCCTCTTCTATCGTGACTGGGCCAACGAGACTCTCCCGCTGTTGGGCAATGAAGAGGCCATTGACAAGCATCCCGAATACGGACGCTTGCGCCAGTGGAACTACAAGGATGACAGCTACTTCAGCGACCACACAACCCCTGAGATGCTCGAAAGCCTCTATTCCTGTAACCCTGACAATCGCATGGCCTATCAATACCTCTTGGCCTACTATATATTGACGGGCGACCGCGAACGCTTCAATCAATTCATGTCCACTAAGCAATGAAAAAGATTCTATATATATTAATAGGGCTCATGGGTCTGATGGGATGCACAGAAACCGTCAGCGACGCGAAGCAGGAGGCCGCACAGCCCGACATATACCCCGACTACATTGGTGTCACCATTCCCGTCAATATCGCCCCGCTCAACTT
>CADCDY010000149.1 GCA_902800245.1 uncultured Prevotellaceae bacterium | reverse complement strand
AGATAGCAGCTACCTCCGAGAACATGTAACTCACGTGAGCCGCAGCCTCGTTACCATCACAGGTGATAAATTTCTTTTCTTTAGCCATTTGTTTAGAATGTATTAAATGAATAAAACTGTTTGTTATATTATATGTTACTAAGTGTATTTGAAAAGGGTAGGGGACTCAGCTAATAGAGGAATCCCAGTAGCCATAGCGGTATCTGATTGTCGCGGCCTATTTCCGTGTTATAACGCGCGTATATAATATCGTTCGTGTACCTTACTTTATTATATCCACTGGCATCACAAATGCGGAATTTCAACTTCCCGTCAACCGTATAGTAATTGTCGTGACCATCCTGATTGACTTTGTGGTCTTTCCACAGCGAATTGACAAAGAACGTCTCCATTGCCGTCTGCTTGTCAACATGGATAGGGTAGATGGCATAGAGCAAATTGCTGTTGTGAAGCATGACTTTTGACGGTTTTTTCGGGAAATCTTCGCCAAGCGGATAAATCATGTTCAGCAGGCGGGCGTCGGTCAGATACTTCATGTAGTTCATAATCGTAGCACGTGAGGTCTCAATGTTTTCAGCCAATTTGCTTACATTAGGAGCCTTAGGACCACCTTCAGCCAACTGATAGAACAACTTCTTGATTTTTGTGAGGTATTTCAGCTCAATCTGTTTAATGAGCAGAATGTCGACTTCAGTCATCATGTTCATCGTTTTCAGCAGATTCTCCGAGTAATTACGGTGCTCCTGAAAGAATGGATAAAAACCGTGGTGGATGTAATCCTGAAAATATCGATTGGGCGAAACTTTCGGCAGAATCTGCTTGACAATATGCTCGTGGTCGTGAATAATCTCTTCTAGAGAGAATGACGGTAAATTATTACCTGTCAACAAGTTAAGAAATTCGCGGAACGAAAAACCGCGCAGATTATACGACTTGACAATACCGTTCAGCTCAGGATTCTCATCTTTCAGGCGCATCACGCTGCTACCAGTGAAAACAATCTTTAAATGTGGGTATAGGTCGTAACATTTTCGTAGTTCCTGCGACCAGTCCGGCTGTTTAAATACCTGGTCAATCAACAATACACGACCGCCATGACGACAGAATTCACCAGCAAAATCGGCTATTCCGCGTCCCTGGAAATAAAAGTTGTTCATGTTGATGTATAGGCATTTCTTGTCCTGTGTGTCGAAATGCTCTTTGGCATATTGCAACAAGAATGTCGTCTTACCAACACCACGCGTTCCTTTGATGCCAATCATGCGGTGACTCCAGTCAATTTCGTCCATTAATGAACGGCGAACTGGTGCGTTAACATGATCCACCAAATACCGATGCGTTCTGAAGAAAGCTTCCATTCTTGCCGAGTTTGTTTTAAAACAGCCGCAAAATTACTAAAAAAATCCCAAATTGCAAAGCCGAGATTGCAAAATCTTTGTTTTTTACGATATTTTAGTATTTATATCAATTAGAAAATAATAGGCATTATGATAAATAAGATATGTAGGTACTACTACTCGTCTTTCAGCGTTGGCAATGACAGATGATAACGGACTGCCAGGAATCTGATAAGACAAGTAACGAGAAAAGAAGAAATTACCGTAACTTCAATTGTCACTCCGAAGTAATCGAATAACCAATAAATTATACCACCTGCGACAGCAGCCATTGCGTATATTTCACGATGAAAGATCACTGGTTCGTTGTTCAATAATACGTCACGGATGACGCCACCAGCCGAACCCGTTATACAGCCCATAATAATTGCCACCCAATATGGTTGTCCGAAAAGCAACGATTTTTGTATACCAGCTATTGTAAACAGCGCCAGACCTAACGTATCGAACACAAACCACGTATTACGCAGTCCTTCCATGTGTTTGGCAAAGACCACAACGAATAACAAAGCCATTGCCGTACATATCATATATATGGGATTGGTCATCCAAAATGGCGTAGTTCCCAGCATCACGTCGCGGATGGTTCCGCCGCCAATGGCCACCGCAATGCCGCAAACATAGCCGCCAAACCAGTCGAAATGCTTGGCTGCTGCGTGGCGTATGCCTGAAATGGCAAATGCAAATGTTCCTAAGAATTCTATGATTTGTGTGACAATTTCGTTATATTCCACAAGTATATTCTCTTTTTATAAATTTATAAATGATTAGTCCTCAAAACGCTTTCCCCAGTAATTGACCATTCTCTCATATAATTTCTGCTCACCAGGTGAATGTTGTCCGTGCCAGATTCGTTCGTCCTGCAAGGCGTCTGGCATATATTGTTGAGGTGTAAAATGGCCTGCAAAATCGTGTGGATACTGATAGCCGTCGCTATATCCCAAATCTTTCATCAATGACGTCGGAGCATTGCGAAGATGCAGTGGCACAGGCTGATTACCCGTCCTGCGAACCAATTCCAAAGCTTTGTCGATACCTAAATAAGCGGAATTGCTCTTAGGCGACGTGGCCAAATAGACGCAGCATTCAGCCAAAGGGATTCTCCCCTCTGGCCATCCGATTTTCATGACAGTATCAAAGGCTGCATTGGCCAATAACAATGCGTTGGGATTGGCCAAACCGATGTCTTCAGCTGCCGATATCACCAGTCTCCGAGCTATGAACTGCGGGTCTTCCCCACCCTCAATCATACGGGCCATCCAGTAGAGCGCCGCATCAGGATCTGAACCACGAATAGACTTGATGAATGCCGAAATAATATCGTAGTGCATCTCGCCATCTTTGTCGTATGCCAACGGATTCTGCTGCAAGCAATTTTCGACGAATTCATCGGTAATCGTTATTTTTTCGTTAGATGATGTGTCGGTTATTAACTCTAAGATATTGAGCAACTTACGAGCATCCCCTCCACTATATCTTAAAAGAGCTCCCGTCTCTGCCAATTCTATGTTCCGCTCCTTCAGAAACACGTCCTTTGTCAATGCCCGATGGAGCAATTCCAGTAGGTCGTCTTTATCCAGCGATTTCAACACATACAGCTGGCAACGCGAGAGCAACGGACGGATGACTTCGAACGACGGATTCTCCGTGGTGGCACCAATCAGCGTCACAACGCCCTTTTCGACAGCCCCAAGCAGCGAATCCTGCTGCGACTTGGAGAAACGATGAATTTCGTCTATAAATAAAATAGGTGAAGCCTCATTGAAGAAGCGCCCTTTCTGTGCACGCTCTATGACGTCACGGACATCTTTCACACCGCTGGTCACTGCGGATAATGTAAAAAACGGCACTTCCAACTGGTGAGCAATGATTTGAGCCAGGGTGGTCTTCCCTACCCCTGGCGGTCCCCAAAGGATAAACGACGAGATGCGTTTTGCGTCAATCATTTTACGCAAAACGGCCCCCTCGCCTACCAGATGTTGTTGTCCAACATAATCATCAAGTGTCCTGGGTCTGAGTCTTTCTGCCAGTGGTTCTGCCATATTTCAGTGCAAAATTACATTTTTTTGCGTAAATAACAAAAAATTATCGCCAAAAAACTTGTAAATCGAGAATAAAGTATGTACATTTGCAGACAAATACGAAAAAACTAAAAAATTGAGTCATATGAAAGAAGCAAAAGAGACCAAAGAGAAAAAAGAGAAAAAAGAAGAAAAAGGACTGAATTTAAAGACTTTGTCCAAGAGCAGCGTCTGGGACTTGCAAGAGAATGATGTCTTCCGTCTGTTGGATACCGTTGAGAAGGATACAGAGATGAGGGAGAATTTCCACCATTATCTGGACATCATCCGAAGTGCATTCCTTGTAGAAGAGTTGAAAGACGACGATAAACGTGTTAAACAGAAATATACCAACCTGGACTACAAGGTTGGCAGCGTCAAGACAGACGATACGAAATTGACTCTTGCCATCAAGAAACGTCCTATTATGCGGGTTACCGACCTGACTTACGAAAATATCCGTCATATCTCTGCAGCAAAGCTTGTAGAGGTTCTTGACCGTAATTTCGGGGGTGGCTGGGACTCTCTTTCTCAGTCTATTCAGGACATTATCGAGAGCGGTTTCGACATCTCTACCACTACCCTACCTAAGGATCGTCTCCACAAGAAGGGTGGCATGTATGAGAAGAAAATTGCCGATGGATACGAGGTTTTGGAAGTGGCTAAAGGTTCATGGGTCGAGGCCATCTTTGCTAAGTTGAAACCTGAATCCTATAAACCTCGCATGGTGTTCGACTCGCATGGCGAGGATGGTGATGAAGAAGACGAAGATGTTGACTTGCCAGAGGATACCTATAACAAGCCCGACGAGGACGATGTAGATTTTGGTGAGCCCAACGACGACGATATCAATGAGGATAACTATCGTACGACGTTTGAGATTGAAACGGATAACGACGAGGACGCTGAGAGCCTGTCTGATTTTATTGCTGACGAGTAACGCTAACATCTAATTCATTTATAACAAAAAACTAAACATGAACATTCCAAGTGTTTTCTGGCTCGTACCCATTGCCTCTATCGTAGCGTTGGGTATGGCTTGGTTTTTCTTCACCCAAATGATGAAGGAAGATGAGGGAACGTCCCGCATGAAGGAGATTGCCCTCTACGTGAGAAAAGGTGCTATGGCTTATCTGTGGCAACAGTACAAGGTCGTTGGCATTGTGTTTGTGGTACTCTGTGCCCTGTTTGCATTCATGGCTTACGGTCTGAATGTTCAGAATCCGTGGGTGCCGTTTGCTTTCTTGACGGGCGGTCTCTTCTCGGGCCTGGCAGGCTTCTTTGGTATGAAAACAGCTACTTACGCTTCTGCTCGCACTGCTAATGCTGCCCGCCAGAGTCTGAACAGCGGTTTGAAAGTCGCTTTCCGTTCGGGTGCCGTCATGGGTCTCACCGTCGTAGGTCTTGGCCTACTCGACATTGCCATCTGGTTCATTGCGCTGAACAGATTCACCGACGATTCGCTTATCACCATCACAACAACTATGCTGAC
>CADCDY010000148.1 GCA_902800245.1 uncultured Prevotellaceae bacterium | reverse complement strand
CTTAAATAGTTTTGAAAATTGAAAATAAGTTCGTACCTTTGCAACGTCAAAGTGTGACAAGAGATGGAAAAGACTCAAAAGGATATATATATAATAGGTATAGAGTCGTCGTGTGACGATACGTCGGCGGCGGTACTGAGGAATGGTGTGCTGTTGTCGAACGTGACAGCGTCGCAGGCGGTGCACGAGTCGTATGGTGGCGTGGTGCCGGAACTGGCCTCGCGAGCTCACCAGCAGAATGTGGTGCCGGTGGTGCACGAAGCTATCAAACGGGCTGGCATCACGAAGGAACAACTGACCGCAGTGGCTTTTACGCGCGGACCGGGACTGATGGGTTCGTTGCTGGTGGGTGTGAACTTCGCCAAGGGTTTTGCCCGTTCGCTGGGCATTCCCCTGATTGACGTCAATCACCTGCAAGGACACGTGATGGCGCACTTCATCAAGGAGAGCGACGACGACCAGAGCCAGCCGCCACTGCCGTTCCTCTGCCTGTTGGTGTCGGGCGGTAACTCGCAGATTGTCAAGGTGAATGCCTATAACGACATGGAGGTGTTGGGTCAGACCATTGACGACGCTGCCGGAGAGGCTATCGACAAATGTTCGAAGGTGATGGGGCTGGGCTATCCCGGTGGTCCAATCATCGACCGACTGGCGCGTCAGGGTAACCCGAAGGCTTATCAGTTTGCTGAGCCGCATATTCCGGGGTTGGACTACAGTTTCTCGGGTCTGAAGACGTCGTTCCTCTATAATCTGCGCAAATGGGTGGAGGACGATCCCGACTTCATCGAGCATCACAAGGAGGACATTGCGGCCTCGCTGGAATGGACCATTGTGGATATTCTGATGAAGAAACTGAAACTGGCCGTGAAGCAGACGGGCATCAAGCACGTGGCTGTGGCAGGCGGCGTGAGTGCCAACAACGGACTGCGCAATGCCTTCCACGACTATGCCAAGCGCTACGGCTGGACCATCTATATTCCGAAGTTCAGTTATACGACGGATAATGCGGCGATGATTGGTATCGTGGGTTATTATAAATTTCTGGACGGGGAGTTTTGCGGCATTGACGCGCCGGCGTTCAGTAAAGTGACGTTTAAATAATCGTTATAACGTAATAACGGGATAACGTAATATCGAAATAACAAAAACCAGAAGAAATATGGATTTTGAAAGCAAGATTATCAGCAGAGAAGTGAGTCAGCTGCTGTGGGAAATGGAAAAAACGGTCGGTACGGCTGAGAGTTGTACGGGCGGACGCATTGCCGAGGCAATCATTGCCATACCTGGTGCGTCGAAGTATTTCAAGGGCGGCATCATTTCGTATGTCGACGAAATCAAAGAGTCACTGCTTGGCGTAGATTCTCAGGTGCTGATAGAAAAGACAGCCGTTTGCGAAGAAGTGGCTATGCAGATGGTAAAAGGCGCCTGCAAGGCACTGAACACAGACTTTGCACTGGCCTCAACAGGTTATGCCGGACCGACTGGTGGTCCGAAAGACATTCCTATCGGTACGATTTGGTTGGCTTGCGGCACTCAAGAGAAGCAGGTGACGATGATGATTCAGGAGGATCACGGACGCGACATCAACCTCGCCATTGCAACCAATAAAGTGATGCAAATGTTTCTGGATTTCCTCAAAACGGAGAACAAAACGGATAGCGAAGGTTAAAAAATATTAATAGTTGGGCAAATATCAATTCTCTATTTTTATATCTCAATTAAAAGTTGTACCTTTGCACCCTGTTTGGAGTAAGTTAGTATTTAGGAACAAGAAAAAGTAGATAGAAATGTCTAAGATTTGTCAGATTACAGGAAAGACGGCACAGCGTGGAAACAATGTGTCGCACTCAAAGCACCGCACAAAGCGCGTCTTTGACGTAAACCTGTTCAGCAAGAAGTTCTACTATGTAGAGGAGGATTGCTGGATTCAGTTGAAGATCAGCGCCGCTGGTCTGCGTATGATTAACAAGGTAGGTCTGGATGCAGCCCTGAAGCAGGCTGTTGCCAATGGATATGTTGATTGGAAAGACATTAAAGTGATAGGAGACTAAACGATATGGCAAGCAAGAAAGCTAAGGGTAATCGTGTTCAGGTGATTCTGGAGTGCACTGAGATGAAGGAGAGTGGACTGCCCGGAACAAGCCGTTATGTAACGGTGAAGAACCGCAAGAATACCCCTGAGAGAATGGAACTCAAGAAGTATAACCCCATCCTGAAGCGCATGACTGTGCACAAGGAGATTAAATAATCTGTTTAAAGCATGGCAAAGAAAACCGTCGCTACCCTCCACGAAGGCTCAAAGGATGGTCGCGCTTACACAAAGGTTATCAAGATGGTAAAGAGCCCCAAGACTGGTGCTTACATCTTCGACGAGCAGATGGTTCCTAACGAGGCTGTTAAGGACTTCTTTAAGAATTAATATTCGACTTATCAGATAAAAAGAGAGGTTGCAAGTGAATTTGCGACCTCTTTTTTTGTGGTTTCATCGAAATTTCGTACCTTTCACCTTTGGTGAAGGTACTTTTGTTCGAAAAAGCCTAAATAAATTTGGCTTTTTGCTCACTTATTCGTACCTTTGCAGGGATTTAATATTGCAATATGGGTATTTTTGGATTTTTTAATAAGGAAAAGAAGGAAACGCTGGATAAAGGTCTGGAGAAGACCAAGACCAGTGTGTTTGACAAACTGGCGCGTGCGGTAGCCGGAAAATCGAAGGTTGACGACGACGTGCTGGACAATTTGGAGGAAGTGTTGATAACGTCAGACGTAGGTGTCGAGACGACGCTGAAGATTATTGAGCGTATTGAGGAGCGTGTGGCTCGCGACAAGTATGTCTCGACCTCAGAACTTAATGCCATTCTGCGTGACGAGATAGCCTCGTTGCTTGCAGAAAATAATTCCGACGACAATGATAACTGGGATCTGCCTGGCGACCACAAGCCCTACGTCATCTTGGTGGTAGGTGTGAATGGAGTGGGTAAGACCACGACGATTGGCAAACTGGCCTGGCAGTTTAAGCAGGCTGGAAAGAATGTCTATCTGGGTGCTGCTGACACCTTCCGTGCTGCTGCTGTCGAACAGCTTTGCATCTGGGGCGAGCGCGTCGGTGTGCCTGTGGTGAAGCAGCAGATGGGCAGCGACCCAGCCTCTGTGGCTTTCGACACGTTGCAGAGTGCAAAGGCTAACGGGGCTGATGTGGTGCTGATTGATACAGCAGGCCGTTTGCACAACAAAGTGGGCCTGATGAACGAGTTGAAGAAGATTAAGGACGTAATGAAAAAGGTGCTGCCCGAGGCTCCTGACGAGGTATTGCTCGTGTTGGACGGCTCTACGGGGCAGAACGCCTTCGAACAGGCCAAGCAGTTCTCGGCTGTCACGCAGATTACGTCGCTGGCCATTACCAAGCTTGACGGCACTGCCAAAGGCGGTGTGGTCATTGGCATCAGCGACCAATTGAAGGTTCCTGTGAAGTATATCGGTCTGGGCGAGGGTATGAAAGACCTGCAGCTCTTTAACAAGCGTCAGTTTGTCGACTCATTGTTTAAGAATGAATAAACCGACTATTGACATCATCACGCTGGGGTGTTCGAAGAACCTGGTGGATTCGGAAACCCTGATGGGACTTTTCGAAGCCAACGGCTATCATGTGACTCATGATGCCGAGAATCCTCAGGGCGATATTGCCGTTGTCAATACGTGCGGTTTCATCGAGGATGCCAAGCAGGAGAGCATCGATACTATCCTGGAATTGGCGCAGGCGAAGGAGGAAGGTCGACTGAAAAAGCTTTTTGTAATGGGTTGTCTCTCAGAGAGATATCTGGCAGAGCTTGAAGCAGAGATTCCGGAGGTTGACGGCTGGTATGGAAAGTTCAACTATAAGCAGTTGCTAGCAGATCTAAACCGTCTAGATCATCTAGAAAATATAGATATTCTAGATGCCCATCGCCACATCACTACGCCTAAACATTATGCCTATCTCAAAATCAGTGAGGGCTGCGACCGACATTGTGCCTATTGTGCCATTCCGTTGATTACGGGTCGTCACCAGAGTCGTCCCATGCAGGAGATTTTGGATGAGGTGCGCTGGTTGGTGAGTCAGGGCACGTGCGAGTTTCAGGTTATTGCGCAGGAACTGACCTACTACGGTATTGATATCGACGGCAAACAGCATATCGCTGAACTCATTGAAAAGATGGCAGATATTCCCGGTGTCGAATGGATTCGCCTGCACTATGCCTATCCGGCTCATTTCCCTTGGGAACTGCTGCGTGTGATGCGGGAAAAAAAGAACGTTTGCAAGTATCTGGACATTGCCCTGCAACACATTTCCGACCACATGCTTGACCGTATGCAGCGCCACGTCACCAAAGAGCAGACCTACGAACTGATACGCCGACTGCGTGAAGAGGTGCCGGGCATCCATATCCGTACGACGTTGATGGTTGGATTTCCAGGTGAGACGGATGACGACTTCCAGGAACTCATCGCGTTTACCAAGTGGGCGCGTTTCGAACGCATGGGAGCCTTTGCCTATTCCGAGGAGGACGGAACCTATAGCGCCAACAACTACGAGGACGACGTTCCTGCCGAAGTGAAACAACAACGCCTGGACCGCCTGATGCGTGTCCAGCAGAATATCAGTGCCGAGATAGAAGCCGCCAAGATTGGTCAGACACTGCGTGTCATCATTGACCGTAAGGAGGGAGATTGGTTTGTTGGCCGTACGGAATTCTGTTCTCCTGAGGTCGACCCCGAGGTGCTCATTCCTGCCAGCGAACAGCTGACGATAGGCCGTTTCTTCGACGCGCGCATTACTGATGCAGAAGAATTTGACTTATACGCCACCACAATATGAACAACAAAGAATTTATTGCTGAATTGTCTGAACGCATGGGCTATACTGCTAAGGACACCCAACATTTGGTGAATAATATCATCAATGCGATGGGTGATGCTTTTCAGGAGGATAATGCCGTGCTGGTGCCAAACTTTGGTATTTTCGAGGCCAAGAAGAAGCTGGAGCGCATCATTGTGAATCCTGCCACCCAGCAACGTATGCTCGTGCCACCCAAACTGGTGTTGAATTTCAAGCCTAATCAGAC
>CADCDY010000147.1 GCA_902800245.1 uncultured Prevotellaceae bacterium | reverse complement strand
GATGCCCGACTCCTCCGTGCGCCGCTTGGTCTGCATCCAGAAGGTGCCGATGACGCCGAGGCACAGGTTGACGAGGAAGAACAGGGCGGTGGCTATCTGAAGGTTGAAGTCGTAGGACAAGGTGGGCGCGGCGAACTGATTTCTTGCGGAGCCGATGTCGTCGTAGGCGGTGAAGGAGGCCACGGCGTAGTGGTCGGTGGCATAATTCCAGGGGGTCAGGTTCTGCTCCTCGGCGAAGCGACGCGGGTTGACGCCGGGCTTCAGGCGGAGGACGACGAGGTTCTGCGAAGCATCATAACGAATGGTGCCGTTGTTACTGTAAACCGCCCAGGTGTTATAGTCTTTCTCTGAGACGTGGACGTCGTTCACTACGGCAACGATGGGCTGGCCCCAATCTATATCTACGAAGCTGGCGGCTTTCAGTTCCTTGTTAATGGCGGCCTCTACAGAACCGAAGTAATGCTCGGCCAGCGACTGGCTGACGATCCACCCTTGATCGATGTCCGACAGCTCCTTCGACGTCTTGCAGCCCGCAATCGGCTGGATGCCGTAGGTCTCAAAAAAGTGTTCGTCCATTGAGTAGCAGATGTCGTATGCAAGAACCGTGTCATTCTGCCAGGCAAAGCGTAACATATTAGGATAGGAGCTGCCGCCAAACAGGTCGGTGCGTGCATACAATCCCATCGCGGGGTCGGCGATGCTCGCCTGTTCCACGCCGTCGATGGCCAGCAGCTGGCGCTTGATGACGTTGGCCTCCACCACGTATTGCGCTTCCCGTTTCATGTATTGGTTATTGATTTCCTCCTGCGTCATACTGTCGTCCGCTGTCTCGTATGGTTGCGTGGACAGGATGTTGGCCACTACCATTCTTTCACCGTCGATGCCCGAGGGCAGACTGCGGTAGTAGAGCTGCACGATGATGGGGTCGAGCTGTGTCCAGGCCACGAAGCAGACGACGATGAGTTCGAGGAAGAGCCACACGTTATTCGTGCGCTGGCTCCAGAGGTTGTTCAGTATCTTTCTCATGCTATTTCTTCTCGTTCATTGATTCAACAATAGGGTTACGGAGGCTGAGCCACGCCGGAATAAGCGCCGCCATCAGGTTGAGCACGATGCACACGGCCAAGCCGATGACGAAGATGAGGGGCGAGAACAGCATTTCGCCGTCCACCGTCGGCTCGGGCAATGTGAATGCGGTGTTGCCGACAGCGAAGAACAGCCACGAACGGAACACATAGAGCAGCAGCCATGTAATGACCAGTCCCACGAAGCCGCCACAGAGCGTGAGCACCAGGTTCTCGGTGATGACCTGTGTGAGCAGCGTCCGCCGCTTGGCACCGAAAGCCTTGCGCACACCCATCTCTGCCACCCTGCGTCGCATCCGGGCCGCCACAAGTCCGCTCAGGTTGAGCGCAGGCACCAACAGCAGGACGAACACCTTCGGGAAGAGCGACTTGAAGATGCTGCTCCAGGAATGGGCCACGCCGTCCCCCGACATCTTCATCTGGGCATGGGGCAACAAGGTACTGATTATGGAGTAATCATACTCCTTGTCACTGACGCTACGCTTGTGGGCTATCTCTGCAAGTTCCTTTTCCAAGTCCTGCACGGTGCAGCCTTTCTTCAATACGACTATCACGTGTTCGGCTTCCCAGTCAAGGGCTTGGAACGACTGGCCGAATACTTCGATCACCTGTTCGGCTTTCTGGTCAAGGGCTAAGAACAACTGGCCGAAGCTCTCTTCCATGATGGACGATGTGGGTTCTATCACGCCAACGATGCGAATGAGGTAACCGTAGTTGAGCGTCTTTCCCACTGGGTCAACACCCTTGCCAAAAGCCTGTTCGGCAATGTCGCGACTGATGACGGCAGGCATAGTAGCGTTCTCTATGTAGTTGTTCTCGTTCAGGCATTCCTCCTGCGTGAACGGACGGCCATAGACGAAGCGGAACTGGTAGACCTTGAAGAAATTGGCATCGACCCTGCGCGTCACCACAGGAACCAGCTTGTGATTGTCGCACTTCAGGTATTGCCTGTCGCTGGTATAGCGGCTGCCGTTGACGGTGGCGCTGACCACCTCGGCACTTTTCAGCGTATAGAGCCACTCCTTCACCTGGGTTGCTGTGTAATTCGTGGGCTCCCACCTGAGCGTGTCGTTCACTGCCCGCTTGGCCATTCCCTTGACATACACCGTCCGGCTGCGGTTCACCTCTGGCGCGATGTCTGCCAGTTTTGCGTAATACACTACGGCTATCACCATCGTAAAGGCAATGGCCAAGGCTGTTCCCACGATATATATCCCGGAGAATAGCCGTTCCTCTCGCATCATGGCGAGAGCCTGTCTAAAATATCTCATATCATTCATCTTTTAATGCTACGGTTATCTCGCTCCTGCAGATGCGCCACGCGGGGATGGCGGTGGCGATGAGCACGGCACATAATATAATAAGGTACACGATGACGGACACCACAAGGAAGTGGGTGCCGAAGTCGTCGAACCAGTAGTGGACGGCGGGATTACTGCCCTCGAAACCTTTGAAGAGACCATGGGCAGCGGCGAACTGGAAATAGACGATGCAGCCGAGGACGACACTGATCGTTGTCAACAGCCATGCCTCGCGGATGAAGCCCCAGAAGACGCTCCACTTGGTAGCGCCGAAGGCGCGGCGCACACCGGCCTCCTCGCGGCGCTGACGAGTGTACATGAGCAACGTACCGAAGACACCGAAGGCCAGGTTGATAGCAAAGAAGGCGGCAATGAGCAGGTTACGGTGCGTCATGCGGCTGGTGCCGTAACGGTCGGTATACGCTTTCGCCCCCTCGCGAACTGTCTGCATCTGGCTGACATAGCAGTGCTCCGTCATCAGGTCGTGCTGCATCTCATGCTGGTGCTCCTCCATGAAGCGCTGAGCATCAACGCCCTCGCGTAGGCGGGCAATGATGGGAACATTGATGCCCGGTGCACCCTGGCAAACGAACAAGATGGTGTAGTCGCGGTCGTAAACCCCATAGCGCACATCCTCCACCACGGCGCGGATGGGCAGGTCTTTAACCATCAACTCATAGTCCATCTTGTCTGGGTTATAGCCATAGTAATGCGCCTTTACTGTGCGCCCTGCCACATCGGTAGTACCATAGAGCGCCATGGCGGTGGAGCGTGTGAGAATGACGGTCTGCTCAAACACAGCGTCGCGGGTCAGTTCGGCGGTAGGCACCTCGGGTGTCAGCGACTGGATGCCGAAAACCTCGAACATCTTGTCGTCCCGTCCGAATCCGTAATTTGCGACTCTAAGGGTGTCGTTGTCGCGGATAAGATGGTAGGCCATGCTTGTTATGCCAGAACCAATGGGGTTGTTGAAGGCGCGGTAGGCCATCTCCACACCGTCCATCTCCTGTACCTTATGCAGCAGACTTTCCTCCTCGAGTCCGATGGGTATTTGGGTGGTAAATAACTGCTGTCGGGGGAGGGTGCTGGCCACCTCGAAGCGCACCAGACGGTCGGGGTCGTAGCCTAACGGCAGGTTAGTGACGTAGGACGTGACGATGACGGGATCAAAGGCCCACCAGCAGGCAAAGGTGACAAGCACGAGTTCGAGGGAGAGCCAGATGGACGTCTTGCGTCCGAATATTTCTTTCAGTTGTTTCATTTCTTAATCATCATTGATTCAACGATTGGTTTCCTAAGGCTGAGCCAGGCGGGAAGCGTTGCCGCCAGCACATTGAGCACGCAGCAGACGAGCAGGGCGATGGCGAAGACGGCGGGACCGAAGAACATCTCGCCCTTCAGCAGTGGCACCGTGCCGTAGAGGTTGTCACTTTCGGAGAAGACATAGAAGACCCAGTCGCGCCAGCCATACAGTGCCGTCCACGCAAGACAGAGTCCCACGATGCCTCCGATAATCGTCAGCACAAGGTTCTCCATGATGACCTCACCAAGCAGCGTCCTCCGCTTCGCGCCAAACGCCTTGCGGATGGCCATCTCCGGCAGCCGGTGTTCCATACGGCTGGCCACCATCCCGCTGAGGTTCAGCGCGGGCACTAAGAGGAGAAGCAGGATAGCGGGGACGACGTACCAGAAGAGGCTTACGTCAAAGGCATTGAAGATGTAGCCGATGTCATGCCATACTTGCTCGTAGTGCGACTGCAGACGGTCGGTTATGGTAACAGGGGCGTCCTTGTGCAGGGCGTTGTAGCGTGCCTCTATGTCTTTCAGTTCTTGCAGGAAGGCATCGCGCTTGTCGGCGGGCACGCTGAAAGCGAGGCGTATGGGCATTTCTATACCATGAACGCCCCGGTCTCTCAGCGGATCCTCAATGGTGAATGGCATCCAGATGTCAGCCACGCATTTCTCCGTCAGTGCGCTGGGTGTCTCCACCACGCCACAGATGCGGTAGATGTGGTAGTCGAGGGTCAGCGTCCGTCCTACGCCCTTCTGTCCGTGCCCGAAGAGATGGTCGCGCAAATTCTCCGTGATGACCACGTTGTTACGACCGTTGTCGAAGTCGTCCTGTGTGAAGGGCGCTCCCTCGATGAAGTGGAACTGGTAGAGATGGAAGAACCCCGTGTCCGTCAGTTTACCCTTCACAGAATACTTATGCACGCTGTCGGCCAGCGTGATGCCGAACAGGGTGTTCGACCACATCTCCATCTCTGCAGCAATGCACTCCGGTGTCTGCATCTTCTGGAACAGGTCGCGGTACATCTCATAATGGATGTTCTCAATGTAGTCTTCCTTGTTCAGCAGCGTCATGTCGTCCAGATAGTACGTCGTGCTGCGGTGTACCTCCGGCGCAATGTCGGCCACCTTCACGTAATACACTTCGGCAATGAGCATCACGAAGGCCACGGCTAATGCCGTTCCTGCGATATACATCGCCGAGTAAAGTTTCTCCTCGCGTATCAGGGCGAGGGCCTGTCTGAAATATCTCATATCATTTACGATAATTATCTGTCAATATACAATACAATATCCGTGCCAAACCCGTAACTCATTGATAATCAGCAATGGCATAAAATAAAGTGTCCATTTCTGGACACTCATGGTGTCCGGAAATGGACAATCTAATCACTTCTGATTGTGATTTAGTTATCATATTGTCAGCACCCGCAATAGTGC
>CADCDY010000146.1 GCA_902800245.1 uncultured Prevotellaceae bacterium | reverse complement strand
ACCTATTATATATATATCCTTTTGAGTCTTTTCCATCTCTTGTCACACTTTGACGTTGCAAAGGTACGAACTTATTTTCAATTTTCAAAACTATTTAAGGTTTTTAATTTGGTTTACTACAGCTCTCAGCCGTTCAGCCGGAGACCAAACGACCGAGAGCTGACAGGGTCATTTCCCGCGCATCTTAGCCAACGGAGAGTCGGGATGCGTCTTGGCATATTCTTCAAACGAAATGCTGTTCTTGCGCGCCTCTTCCATCTCAGCCTCGCGCTTTGCGTCTGCTGCCTCACGCTGCGCTGCAATGGCTTTCTGCTCGGCAGCGTTCTCGGCAGACGAACCGGTCGTTTTCCCCTTAGCCTTCGCACGCTCCAGTCGCAGCTTGGCGGCCTCGTTGTCATATTGGTAGCTTCTGTTCTCCCAGTTTTTCAGACGCATGGCCGTGTTCCACGTCTTTTGCATTTCAAAGAGCATTTTCCTCCCCGACCGGTTTTCCTGCGCCCAGTAGTTGTAGAAGCTGTTAATCATCTCGTGGTCATACTTCTCGCCAAACGTCTTGCACTCTTCCATGAAAGCCTTCTGTCCGGGCGACAGCCTCACCATCAAAACCGGCATCGCCCTCGCGTCCAACGATAGATAGATTTTCTGGAACTTTTTCTTTATTTTCTTTTTCTAGTGAAAGGGGGCCGGGGGAAGAGGTTCTTTTGCTTTTCCTTGTTTTTCTGCTCTTTAGAGTGCAGCGCACCCCAAAAAAATTACGCAGTCTCTTCTGCTCCGCACCGACAACAGCCTGTTCGGCTTCACCACACTTTACAAATATTGACGCGGCCATATACTGGTGACGCAACGCCTCATACGCACGCGTTCCCACACTGTCACTACTGATACCACTGATTCTCAGCAGCTCATCAATATCTTTCTCAATCTGCTTCACGTCGAAGTTTGTGTCACTGACGTGATTTTCCGTCTGCAGTAGGCGGGCAGCTTCAAGTGTTGCCTGGCAAGACTTGCCGCTGACATTAGTAGATGAATTAATCATATCGGCGGCAAAGGTCAAGGTGAAAAAAGTGAAAACCTACGATTTCAAATTTTCTTTTTAATTATTTTTCAGTGCTTCTTCTATCTCCTTGAAACACAAATCGTTAAGCATAGTTTCTTTTTTCTTAATATAGCTCGAAAAAGTTTCGTGGGATTTTTTCGCATACTTGTCACTCAAAACTTTCCCCAAATCTTCCGACGAATGACTGCCGTAGAATTTGTACTCGCTTTGCAGATGACTCACAATTTTGCATAGACACATCATGCTAAACCCGTTGTTATACTTGCTCGAATTGCAGTCCATCAGCAATTCCGAGATGTTTTCGCTCATGATAATCCGCTGCCAGACAGCTTCGTAGTCATTATAATACCTCTCGGCAGCTAATTCACGCAGTTTCATGGCAGCTTCAAAGGCATTCTCCGCCATCTTCTCGCGACGTTCGTCGGGTTTTTCCGTCTCCCGCGCAATGGCATCCTTTTTAGCCAGATAGAAAAGCAACAGCAGCATGGTGTCGTCGTCAAGCTGTTCACGCTTCAACGCCTGACCGAAAGCCTCAGGACTCTCGTTCCATCTATTATATATGTACCCGTGCATGTCTTGCAACCACTCTTCCACCTCCTCGGCGTCCTTCTTCCATTGCTCGTCCAACGAGCCGCCTTTGCGCTCCAAGTGTTGCTTGTGGTTTGCCCAATATTCCCGCCAGCCGTCGCTTTCCAACAGCTGTTGCTTGGCCCGCTCAAATACGCTTGCAACATCGGCATCATCAAATGACTGCATGTCTATCAGTTTACATACGAACTCGATAATCACGTGTTGAAACATCAATCCTACAACCAACTGCCGACGATTGTCATTAACCACTTCCGCCAGCTTTTTGCCAAGACCGAGAAAACTATCTTCTCGCTGTTCCGGCTTATCGTCTTCATCGAATATGGCCAAAATGTCGTCCATTGACTTCATGACATTCCTCTTACCATCAGAGTCAAGATATCCGATTATATGATTAGCTGTTAAATCGGTCAACATGTCTTTTCCTATCTGACGTATATAGGAGGGGTCAATCAGATATTTGGGCGGTGTCGTCAAGAAGTCCGGCTTTTCCTCTTCATTTATTTCGGTCGGACTACACGTTAGCCGCATGATCTCTGCATCCACGCTAGTATCACCGACAAACGGGCGCAGGCCATTGATAACAGAAGGCAAAAGATAAGCCTGTGGAAGGTGCAACAGGCGGTACAAGTATTCATACACCCGCTCCATTCTTGCGTACACAGCCATTACCTCCACGCCGTTATCGATGTTGATTCCATCCTCGCGCTCTTGGGCAATCTGTGCCATACGACTCTTCGCCACCTCCCAATTCTTCGTCACCAAATCGAGCAGTTGCCTCACATCGCAATCAGCCACCAAATCAATATTTCTCCGTTCCTTATCGTCGTTCATAGTCATCATTTTTCGATTTCAAAGCACAAAGGTAACTCACATGTTTCTGCCTTGCAAAGACTAAGCAATACGGAACGAACTGTAAAACCGCGAAAGGTCTTGCATGGCATTGTTGAAAATCTGTTTCTGCTCTGCGTTCAATGTATATACGCGCCCACGGACCTTCGTTCCGTTGATGCGTTGCGACAACCAAGCATGGCTCTTGCCAAAATACTTGCGGGCAATATATGAAATGGGCAGCAGCCGGTATTGCTCGTCATCAATCTGATGGCGAATGTCAGCAATCTCTGCGCCAACCTCTGCCACACCTTCCTCCAGAAACTCTTGCATCATTGCAACGTTCTCAGCGGTGTGATGGTCGCGAAACCACAGCGAAATCTCGTCTATCCTTGCCTCGCTCTGCTCATCGGTCTTTCCGATAAGTCCCTTCATTTCTTCGATAAGTTTCCTTGCTTCTTCCATAATCATCTTATTTAGTTTCCTCAGTTGCAGAGGGTTTTTCGTTTTCCATCTTGTCTCTTAACTTGTATAACTTGCTCAGTTCATCCAGATAGTTATCGATTGTTTCCGACTGGCTTCTGAAACTGATATTCGAGTTGTTCGAAATCCTGTTGTACTGCGCCAGAACGGTTTCCAAGAATCTGATGCGCATTTCTATTTCAAGTTTTCCCATTCCGTTAATCCTTAGGTGTAATATCCTTGTTTGGTTATCACGGCGCAAAGATACATAATAATTTTGTAATAACCAAATAATTGCATAACTTTTTTGTTATGTGTGTTGTTTTTCTTCTTCCCATAAAAACGCCATCACCCGCCCATTGCTCTGTTTCCTGCTGCCAATAGCTCATCACCTTCCCTGCTGTCTGCCGCTCTGCTCCGGGCTGTCCGCCGTACACTTCCCTGCTGTCCGCCATCAACTGCCGGGCAGACCGCCGAACACTTACCGGCAGAGCAATACTCCGAAACTATCCGTCAATAGTCCAAAAGTATTTTGCAATACTCCGAAAGTATTGATATTCTATTTGCTACACTGATGTATTACGTTTATTAATATGTAAAAGGCAATGGCAATGGCTCCAATCCACCATGGAATACCGCTTTCCTCCTGTAGTATATCGCCATGTCTGATGCCAATTTTTCGCCTTGGCCGTCTATATGCCTGTCTTTTCCACTGAGATAGATGCCATCCAGTGCTTCTATTCATGTGCTCACTAAAACCACTCTTTGGTAGCTTTGGCACAAGTGGGCCACGCTTGAACGATGTATCAAACTTTTTTCTTGGCATGTGGCTTAAGGGGAGAATTCTTGCGGCAAAGATACTAAATTCAATACTAACTTCCAAATTTTTAGCGTTTTTTCCGCTTTTCTGTGTCGTATTTCGGAAAAAATTCGTAACTTTGTGGCGTGTTCTCAAAAGATATCAACCGAAACGGAATAAAATGAACAAACGAGTGACGAAATGGATTAAGCGCGTGTTGCTGTGGGGGGTCGCACTGCCCGTGGCACTTGTTATTGCCTTATATGTTACTTTGGAATGTTTACCTGAAGAGTATAGCGATCGTTTTTTAAACTGGGGTTTGTCGTTGTTCATTCCTATTCACGACTATGAAGCGGCAGATAAGGATTCTGACCTGATATTTGAGCAGATAGGATTAAGAAACTTTGATGCGGGACTCACCGTCTGCGACAGCCTCGAAGGGCGTTCGAAGCTACCTGCGACATCAATCAATGGCCTCAGGGCAATCATATATCATAACATGGACCAACCCAGGTTGGAGGAATTCTATCTTAGAAAAGCACTGGAGACTTTTACTGGTGATGACTATGAGTTGTTTGACTATGCGACGGCAGGATATAAACTCAGCCTCCTGCTAAATACCAAGAACGACTATGAAGGAGCATTGAAAGTGCTCATGCCCGTTATCGCTACGACCAAGGAACATGAGGCCAATATTTTTATGCCAGCTGATAAGGTGTCCCTTTTATTAATATCGATGGGCAAAAACTTGGTGGCCTTAGACCGCTTCGACGAGGGCGAGCATCAATTCCAGGAAGCCATAGAGAGCTACAAACGCAATGCGTCGCGATACGATATCGGTACTGATTTCACCAACGACACCACCTTCTACAACGTTAGGCAACTGCTCGCAGCAACCGCCTCACAGTCGTATCTCAACAAGGGTCTTTACGAACGTGCTGCCCCCTGGATCGAAGAGAGCAAGACGACCCTCCGATATCTTCAGGAGCACTGCGACTCGGCTCTGCTAAACATTGGCTCCCGCCTCTTTCTCCTGCAAATCGCTGAGGCACGGCTGCTGGTACATCAAGGCAAGCCGAAAGAGGCCGAAAGGGTATTTCGTCAGTGTTACGACGCCAGTCGTGACATGAAGGAAGTGGTAAAGCGTGAGTGCGCACAATATCTGCTCGAGACCCGCCAATGGCAGGAAGCTATCGACCTGTATCACAGGAGAGACTCGTCAAACACCGACTCTACGCAGATGACTCTCGACGGCATCACCCAAACGCTCGTTCCGCAATATCAGGCTTGGCGCAGCATGGGTAATAACCAAAAGGCGATGGTGATGGCTGACAGCATTACCAGCGTTCTCGATAGTGCACTCGTTCGCTGGCGTAACAGCGACGCCATGGAGCTTGCCACCATTTACGACACGCAGGGCAAGGAGGCGCAGATTGCACAGAAGCAGGCTGCACTGACGCGACTCTGGTGGATTGCCACGACGGTTGTACTCGGACTGGTCATTCTGTCGTTCATCATCTACACCATCTACCGCCGCCGCATCACGAAGATGCAGGCCGTGCAGGAGCGCATAGAATCGGAATTGCGCATTGCCCGCGACATCCAGATGTCAATGGTGCCGAGTTTGTTCCCTGAACGTGAGGGTTTGGATATGTTTGCCTCAATGACTCCTGCCAAGGAGGTTGGTGGCGACTTGTACGGCTATCTGCTGATGGGCGACAAACTCTACTTTGCGGTGGGCGACGTCAGCGGCAAGGGTGTGCCCGCCTCGCTCTTTATGGCACAAGCCACACGATTGTTCCTGACCCTTGCCAAGCAAGGCATGATGCCCGCAGAAATCTGCACCCGCATCAATGATGCACTTAGTGGCGACGACAACGAGAACGGTATGTTTGTCACCTTCTGGCGCCCATCGGCCTCTTCCCAAGTCTCGAATATGAAGGTGAGGAGATAGCCTCTATCAAGGGCCGTCCACTGTTCATCTATACCGACGGATTGAACGAAGCCGAGAATCCGCAGCAGGAACAATTCGGCGACGACCGCCTGTTGGAGTTCTTGCGCAATACGCATTTCAATACTGCCCAGCAGGTCATCGAAGCACTTAAGGCCGAAGTGGAAACCCACCGCAACGGTGCCGAACCCAACGACGACCTGACGATGATGTGTCTGCGAGTATAACCCTCACGGAACAAAAACACATCTCCCCGAGCGCAATGCCCAGGGAGATGATGTTTTCTTGTAAGATGAGAAGCCGATTACTCAGCGGCGGGAGCCTCAGCAGCAGGTGCTTCAGCGGCGGGAGCTTCCTCAGCGGAAGCCTCGGCAGCAGCGGCCTCAGCAGCCTTTGCAGCCTCTTCCTCAGCCTTGGCAGCAGCCTCGGCAGCCTTCTTCTCAGCTACCTTCTTAGCCTGCTCCTCGTTCTGAGCCTTCTCAGCCTTGAGCTGGGCAGCAGCAGCGTCCTTCTTTGCCTTGGCCTCAGCCTCAGCAATCTTGTTAAGACCATTCTGCTTGTCAGCCTTCCAAGCCTCGAACTTCTTCTGTGCAGTAGCCTCGTCGAATGCGCCCTTCTTGACGCCACCTTTCAGGTGCTTCATCATGTAGACGCCCTCGCGGCTAAGGATGTTACGAACAGTGTCGGTAGGCTGTGCACCACACTCGACCCAATAGAGTGCACGCTCGAAATTAAGTTCTACTGTGGCAGGATTGGTGTTTGGGTTGTAAGTACCAATCTTCTCAGTGAAACGACCATCACGTGGTGCACGAGCGTCAGCGATAACGATGCGGTAGAAAGCATAGCTCTTACGTCCGCCGCGCTGCAATCTGATTTTTGTTGCCATTGTTTAAATGTGTAATTTTGTTGTTAAATAATTGAATTTCGTGCTCTTATCTCGTAAAAGCGGCTGCAAAGGTACGAACTTTCCGCGAATTCGCCAAACAAATGAAAAGAAAATTTGGTTTTTTGCCATTTATTTACTAATTTTGCAGCCGCTAATAATAAATAAGGTATAAGAAAGAGATGATAACAGTCACAAACTTAGCGATTCAGTTTGGAAAGAAAACGCTGTACAAAGATGTTAATTTGAAGTTTACGAGTGGTAACATTTACGGCATTATCGGAGCCAACGGCGCCGGTAAGTCTACCCTACTCCGCGCCATCAGCGGCGAGCTGGAACCGAACAAGGGTTCTATCGAGATGCTGCCGGGCGAACGTATGTCGGTGTTGGAGCAGGACCACTTCAAATATGATGAATTCACGGTAATGGACACGGTGTTTATGGGTCACCAGCCGCTGTGGAAAAATATGAAGGAGCGCGAGGCGCTGTATGCCAAGGCCGAAATGACCGAGGAAGACGGTGTTCGCGCCGCCGACTTGGAGATGGCCTTTGCCGAGATGAACGGTTGGGAGGCTGAGAGCGAGGCTGCCCAGTTGTTGCAAAACTTAGGCGTGGTTGAAGCCCAGCACTACAAGCAGATGTCGGAGATATCGAATAACGAGAAGGTTCGCGTGATGTTGGCCAAGGCCTTGTTCGGACATCCGGACAATTTGTTGCTGGACGAGCCCACCAACGACCTCGACCTCGATACCGTACAGTGGTTGGAGGAGTATCTGTCGAACTTGGAGCAGTGCGTGCTCGTAGTATCTCACGACCGTCACTTCCTCGATGCCGTTTCGACACAGACCGTAGACATCGACTTCGGCAAGGTAACGCTGTTCTCGGGTAACTACTCGTTCTGGTATGAATCGTCGCAGTTGGCACTGCGTCAGGCTCAGAACCAGAAAATGAAGGCCGACGAGAAACGCAAGCAGCTGGAGGAGTTCATCCGCCGTTTCTCTGCCAATGTGGCAAAGTCGAAGCAGACCACGTCGCGTAAAAAAATGTTGGAGAAACTGAACGTCGAGGAAATCACCCCGTCAACGCGTAAGTATCCGGGCATCATTTTCTCGATGGAGCGCGAACCTGGCACTCAGATTCTGGAAGTAGAAGGACTGAAGGCACTGAATGACGACGGAACCGTATTGTTCGACAACGTGTCGTTCACCATTGAGAAGGGTCAGAAGACTGTCTTCCTGAGTCATAATCCGAAGGCGATGACCGCGCTGTTTGAGATTATCAACGGCAATCGCGAGGCCGACGCCGGCACCTATAAGTGGGGTGTCACTATCACGACGGCTTATCTGCCTTTGGACAACACCGCTTTCTTCCAGTCGGAGATGAACCTTGTAGACTGGCTGTCGCAGTATGGCACAGGCAACGAGGTGATGATGAAGTCATTCCTGGGTCGTATGCTGTTCAAGGACGAGGACATCCAGAAGAAGGTGTGTGTGCTCTCGGGTGGTGAGAAGATGCGTTGCATGATTGCCCGTATGCAGCTGAAGAATGCCAACTGTCTGATTCTCGACACGCCCACCAACCATTTGGAT
>CADCDY010000145.1 GCA_902800245.1 uncultured Prevotellaceae bacterium | reverse complement strand
AGCTTTCTCCAGTTGGGTAATAGCCAGCGAATCCTTACGTTGCCCCATCAGCGCATTGCCAAGGTTATAGTTGGCTTGTGCATTACGCTCGTTGCGTTCCACAGCCTTACGATACGACACCTCTGCTTCAGCCACATTACCCTTACGATAAAGTTTGTTGCCCTGACGAATCATCTGGCGGTCGCTCTGAGCCTGCATACTGACAGCAATCAAAAGCATAACACCAACGGCAGCGACCTTCTTTGAACGCTTAAACAACGATACATTCTTGAGCATCGGATTCTTGATTTCAAGGATACAAACCTCCAAAATCAACAACAGAAGCACAATAATAGCCACAGCCTGGAACTGCTCGTCATAGTCGCTATAGATAGTAGAGGATGTTTCTTTTTTTGCTAATTTGTCGAGTTCGTTGTCCAGTTGTTCCTGGGCATTGCTGTTGTTCTCGACGTGGATATAGGCTCCGCTGCCGGCATCTGCCAACTGTCGGCACATATCCTCGTTCAGGGCCGACATCACCGTCTGACCGCTATTGTCCTTCATGTAGTCGCCATTACCCGTAGGAATCGGAGCACCATTGGGTGAGCCGACGCCTAATACGTAGGTGTTCATGCCTCGTCCCTTAGCTTCTTTGGCGGCTTCCAAAGCACCACCTTCATGGTCTTCACCGTCGGTAATAACGATAATTGCCTTACCGATGTTCTCCTCTTGCGTGAAACTATGTGAGGCCATGTTGATAGCTGCCGCGATGTCTGTTCCTTGTGTGGAAAGCATCGAGGGATTGATGCTCGAAAGGAACATCTTGGCACTGACATAGTCGCTGGTGATGGGCAATTGTACAAAGGCTTCGCCAGCAAATACGATCAGACCGATTTTGTCGTTTGTAAAGTGGTCGACAAGATTTTCCACCATCATCTTTGCACGGTCCAGACGGCTGGGAGTCACATCCTCAGCGAGCATTGAATTACTGATGTCCATACAAATGATGGTTTCGATACCCGTACGCTTCTCGTGGCTGATCTTCGTGCCTAGCTGCGGACGGGCTAACACCACGATGAGCAATGCCAAAGCGCCCAGCAGAAGATAGAACTTCACCATCGGGCGGAAACGTGACACATTAGGCATCAACTGGCGTACCAATTCCGGATCGCCGAATTTGCGCAAGCGTTTCTTTTGCTGGTGAACCATGAAAAAACGTATCAGCGCCAACAGGGGAATCAGCGCTAATAAATATAGGTATATGGGGTCTTCGAATCTAAACATATCTCCTTATGGTAATTTTCTGAAAATAGTGATGCGGAGCAGGATTTCCAACAACAGCAAAATGACAGCCGCCACGGCAAAAGGCTGATAGGCCTCGTAGCGACGACTGAACTGCTTGACATTCAGCTTGCTCTTCTCCAACTTATCGATTTCCTTATAGATATTCTGTAACTCGCGGTTGTTGGTGGCACGATAGAAGTCACCGTCCGTCGCACCGGCAATGTCGGACAACGTCTTTGTGTCAATCTCAACAGGCAGGTTTACATATCCTGGCAGTCCCGTTGCAGAGGGCGGGAACGGGGCCGTACCTTTCGTTCCCACACCAATGGTATAGACGCGAATGCCCAGACTCTTGGCAATCTCTGCGGCAGTCATCGGCGAGAGGTCACCACGGTTGTTCGAACCGTCGGTAAGCAAAATGACCACACGGCTCTTCGCTTTCGAATCCTTCAGACGCGAAACAGCATTGGCCAAGCCCATTCCGATGGCCGTACCGTCCTCGATACCACCGCCCTGAGGTCCGCGGGCAGCAATGTCCGTACGAACATTCTGCAGCAGGCTCAGGAGTGAACTGTGGTCGGTGGTCATCGGACACTGTGTGAACGACTCACCGGCAAAGATGGTCAGTCCGATATTGTCATTAGGACGTCCTGCAATGAATTCCGAAGCAACCTTTTTGGCGGCCTCAATACGGTTGGGCTTCAGGTCTTCCGCCAACATCGACGTAGACACGTCCATAGCCAGCATAATATCTATACCTTCTACCGTTTGGTTTTTCCATGAGTTCTGTGTCTGCGGACGAGCTAGTATCAGCACAACCAATACAAAGACGGCAATACGCAATAGTGGCTGCAACGGCATTAACGTCACTTATTGTCGGTTCAGCCTTCTTCCTGTACATCAGATACCACACGAGGTAAGGTATCAACAGCAACAGCAGCAACAGATATTCTTTATTGGCAAACTCCATTTTTACCTTTTAACTTTTTTACCGTTAATTCAACAGCTGATAAACTTGATATACGACGTAGCAGAAGAGTGTCGCAGCAACGACGGTAATTACAGCTATGACGGTCTTCAATACACGACGTTCTTTCTGCGAACGCTGATCCTCAGCCGAAAGTACAGGTTTTTGGACTTCCTCAGTGGGCTGATTCTCCAGCTTTGTCTGGTTGATGAAGTCGATGGCACTCACGAGGTTGGCATCGTTTTCATTGATCATCGTTGAGTATTTGGCAAACTTCACCAAATCAGCAGTGGTAAACAACTGGCGCAGCTCGTCCAAACTTTGTTGGTCGCCCTGCGACATCAGACGTTCGATAATCTCCGAACTGGTCATCTCCATAGCCGAGAAACCGTAGCGCTCTTCTATATATTTGCGCAGCGTCTCGGTCAACTTCGTATAATACTCCTTCTGGTCTTCCGATGCCACCATCTTGTCGGCCTTGATTTGCTCAATCTCCTTCATGGCCTTCTGATGGGGCAGCAAACGGCGTACAATCTTGATGTGTGAAATGACTGGTTTGTTGTCGCGTAGCCGCAGATAGAGCCAATAACTCAAAGCCAGCAGCAACAGTATTAAGAGACTTAACCAAAACGACGTGCTCCAGTCGCTCCATTGGAAGGGATTGTCCTGAACATCCTTAGGACCGAAGAAACGGTTCATCTGTGTCGTGTCGACCTCTACTTCCACAACTTTCAACGCCAGTTCGTTGGTCTTCAGTTCCTTGCCATTAACCTTGACTACAAAAGGAGGAAGGGGATATAATTTTCCGTCAAACGAAGTCAGCGTGATGAGCATCGAATTGCTCTCTGGATGCTGGGTATTAATTACCTCAACACCCGGCACCAACATCTGGCGGGGCTTCAGCTGGGGCCATTCCACTTTGGCATTATCACCTCCGTCAATGGTCAGCACCACCTGTGCCTGTTCACCAATCATCATCTCAATAGGATTAATTACAGCTTTAACACTTGCTTGCGCCATAGCCAGCAATGTACTGATAATGAACCCTATAAGTATCGTCGTCCTCTTCATTAACTTCTTTGTTTAAATAACAGCAGCAATGCCTTCACATAATCTTCGTTTGTGGCTATACTTACCAGATCGACATTGCTTTTGTTCATCGTTTCACGCAGCACATCTTGACGCTGGCGCCAATACTTTTCGTGAGCTTGGCGCAGGCGTTTGCTCGACGTGTCAATATACTGCTCATAACCCGTCTCAGCATCCACCACGCGCATCAATCCGACGTCTGGCAGTTCGCGAGCACGTTGGTCGTACACCTGCAAAGCCACCACGTCATGTTTACGATTGGCTATTTGTAGGGGTTGCAGGAAGTCCTGGCGGTCGTAGAAATCGCTCAGCACAAAGGCCGTACAGCGACGCTTTGACACGCTGGTCAAGAATTCTAGTGCCTGCTTCACGTCAGTACGCTTTGAGACAGGATGGAAATCGAGCATTTCACGGATGATATAGAGGATGTGCTTACGTCCTTTCTTGGGCGGGATATATTTCTCAATACGGTCGGAGAAGAATGCCACACCTATTTTGTCGTTGTTCTGAATTGCCGAGAAGGCTATCGTAGCGGCAATCTCCGTCACCATATCACGTTTCATCTGGTGCTGCGTACCGAAATCCAGCGAACCACTGACATCAATCATCAGCATTACCGTCAACTCACGTTCCTCTTCAAAAACCTTCACGCGCACATCGTCGCCATACTGATACTCGCGCACCTCGCTAAAGGCCATACCCCTACCCTTAAAGGCACTGTGGTATTGCCCTGCAAAGACGTTCGAGCTCAGACCGCGGGCCTTGATCTCTATCTTCCGTACTTTTTTTAGAATCTCACTAGTTTCCATATCGTTATCTAGATGTTCTAGAATGTCTAGAGTTTCTAGAATCAGGGTACTTCAACCTTATTGATAATCTTGCTGACAATCTCCTCACTGGTCACGTTCGAGGCTTCTGCTTCGTAGGTCAATCCAATGCGGTGACGCAGTACGTCGTGAGCAATGGCGCGCACGTCCTCAGGCACCACATAGCCACGACGTTTGATGAAGGCATAGGCGCGGGCTGCCTTGGCCAGATTAATACTGGCACGTGGTGAACCACCAAACGAAATCATATCCTTCATGTCCTTCAGGCCGTAGCGGTCGGGATAGCGCGTAGCAAACACGATGTCGGCAATATACTGCTCAATCTTCTCGTCGATATATACTTCACGAACCACCTGACGCGCTTTCAGAATCTCGTCGGAAGTTGTTACGGGACGAACCTTCGGCAGCGATTCCTGGATATTCTCACGGATAATCTTCTTCTCCTCATCAATTGTCGGATAGCCAATCACCACTTTCAACATGAAACGGTCCATCTGTGCTTCAGGCAATGGATAGGTACCCTCTTGCTCAATGGGGTTCTGAGTGGCCATCACCAGGAAAGGATTTGGCAATTCAAAGGTGTCGCTACCAATAGTCACCTGTTTTTCCTGCATGGCTTCCAGCAGTGCACTCTGCACCTTTGCCGGAGCACGGTTGATTTCGTCCGCCAGCACGAAGTTGGCAAACACGGGGCCGCGCTTCACCTGGAATTTCTCTTCCTTTTGCGAGTAAATCATCGTACCTGTCACGTCAGCGGGCAGTAAGTCTGGCGTAAACTGTATTCGACTATATGTCGCATCAATCAGCTGTGCAAGCGTTTTAATAGCTAACGTCTTTGCCAGTCCCGGCACACCTTCCAACAGGATATTACCATCACTCAGCAAACCAATCAGCAAGGAGTCCACCAAATGTTTCTGTCCCACAATAACCTGATCCATGCCCGACACAAGGTTCTGCACGAATCCACTTTGTTGTTCTATCCGGATGTTCAATTCGCGGATGTCAATAGCTTCTGCCATAGTCTTATTTTCTTTTTTATATACTTATTTTTCGCATTCTGAGTTGCAAAAGTACTCATTTTCCCGCTTATAATCCACATTTGTACATCTAAATAATATTAAATTAAGAAATATTTTAGTACCTTTGCAGACATAAATAAAAAATACAACACGACTATGGATATTAAACGTTTCATGTGCAATCCTTTGCAGGAGAACTGCTACGTCGTCAGTGACGACAGCCGCGAGTGTGTCATCATCGACTGTGGAGCCTATTATGACGAAGAGTGCGAAGCCATTCGCCGTTACATCACCGACCAACAATTGACACCCGTTCACCTCCTTGCCACACATGGTCATCTGGACCATAATTTCGGCAACGCTTTTCTTTACAAGACCTATGGTTTAAAGGCAGAAATTTGCGTAGAAGACCGTCAATTGCTCGAACAACTTCCCCAACGTGCTAAGGAACTCTTTGGGATGGAGATTCTTGACGACCAACCTCCCATAGGGAAACTGCTGAAAAATGGTGACATAATTTCCTTCGGCAGCCATCAACTCATTGTACTGCAGACGCCCGGTCATTCCCATGGCTCTGCCCTATTTTATTGTCAGGCTGAAAATGTGGCATTTTCGGGTGACACCCTGTTTCGAATGAGCATTGGACGGACAGATTTCCCCGAAGGCAGTTGGCAAGACATGACTCAAAGCCTCCGTACTGTCATCAGTCGTCTGCCTGCCGAGACCATTATTCTTTCCGGTCACGGTCCCCAAACCACCATTGCCGACGAACTGATGTACAATCCTTATTTGAAATAAAAGAGTCGGCCGCTCTTGTGCAGGGCGGCCGGACTCGAAAAAGGTTTGCTTTTAGCTTTTAGCCAATTATTCCTCGATTCCCTCGGGTTTCATGTTCGTGTAAACGGTCTGAACGTCATCGAAGTCCTCGAGCTTTTCAATCATCTTGTCGATGGTCTCGCGCTCCTCGGGAGTGACGTCCTTCAGGTCGTTAGGAATACGGGTGAACTCAGCACCAGTCACCTCGAAACCGTTTTCCTCCAAGTGCTTCTGGATAGCTCCAAAGCTTGAGGGGTCGCCGTAGATTGTGATTGAGTTCTCTTCCTCGTCCTCGTCGAATTCATCCTCTACGCCATAGTCAATCAGGTCGAGAATCATCTCGTCCATATCCAGACCGTCGGTCTTCTTGAAGGTGAACACGCACTTGTGGTCGAACAGGAACGACAGACTGCCCTGAGTTCCCAGGTTACCGTTGAACTTGTTGAACACCGAACGAACGTCACCAACAGTACGCGTAGTGTTGTCAGTCAGGGTGTCGACGAAGATAGCAACTCCGTGAGGACCATATCCCTCGTAAGTCACTTCCTTGTAGTCGCTCTGGTCTTTACCCATCGCGTTCTTGATAGCACGCTCGATGTTATCCTTCGGCATGTTCTCGCGCTTAGCATTGGCGATGATAGCACGCAATGCAGGGTTCATGTCGGGCTCTGGACCGCCAGCCTTTACGGCAATGGCAATCTGCTTACCAATCTTAGTAAATGTCTTGGCCATGTGGCCCCATCTCTTCAATTTCGCAGCTTTGCGATATTCAAATGCTCTTCCCATTTTATTTAATTTAATTGATAATTGACAATTGATAATTAGCGCAACTCGGCATTGAGTTGCTTCTTGAGGTTCTGAATCAACTTCTGCATGATGGCGTCGATTTGCTTGTCGCCCATGGTCTTTTCAGGGTCTTGCAGGATGAAGTTGACGGCATACGACTTCTTGCCAGCGGGCAGTTTGTCGCCCTCATAGACGTCGAACAGCTCGACTTTCTTTAGGAACTTACGCTCCGTCTGACGAGCAATGTCTTCAATCTGCTGGAACTCAACACTCTTGTCAATGAGCAAAGCGAGATCACGGCTGACAGACGGGAACTTAGGAATGTCGGTGAACTCCACCTTCTGCTTGCGAATGACCTTCATCAGCGCGGTCCAGTTGAGCTCAGCATAATACACGGGGGTATCGATGTCGAACTTCTTCTGCAGCTTCTTGGTCAGCACACCCAGTTCGATGAGCTTCTTGCCACCACGATTCTCGATGGTGAGACCAGCAGAGAAGATTGCGTTCTCACTCTTCTTGCGCACCAACATACCTGGCTGCACACCAATGCGAGCAAGGATATTATCTACGTGTGCATCGAGCTCGGCAAACGACGTATCCTCGTTGGCATGAGCCCACGAACCCTCAACACGCTTACCCGTGAGCCACAATCCCATGTGATACTGCTCCTTATAAGCCTGCATGGGGTCGTCTTGATTTTCCTTGGCAGGGTCGAAGCTATAGACATTGCCAAACTCGAAGAAACGGCAGTTGGAGTTCTTGCGCTTCACATTGTGTTCGACGCTCTCCAAACCGCCATACAGCAGGGTGCCACGCATCACGTTCAGGTCGCTGCTGAGCGGGTTCATGATATGTACCAGCTGAGCCTGCTGCTCTTCTGCATAGTAGGCAGCCTTGGTCAGCGAGTTGTTCAGGATTTCGTTGAAGCCGGCACCCACCAACTGTTCTGAAACGAGGTTGGCCAACTTGTGCTTCTGGTCTTCATCGCCCTTGATGACAAGGCTGGACTTCAGCTGCGTGGGAATCTCCACATTATTATATCCGTAGATGCGCAGGATGTCTTCCACCACGTCGCAAGGACGCTGCACATCGACACGGTATGCGGGGACTTCGAGTTTCAGGCCCTCGGCATTTTCGCTGAGTACCTTCATCTCCAGCGAGTCGCAAATGCTCTTGATGGTCTCAACGGGAATATCCTTACCAACCAGCGAGTGAACATAGCTGTACTGGAGATCGACAACGGCATTCTCCATTTTCTCGGGATAGACGTCCTTGATTTCCATCGACACTTTTCCTCCTGCCAGTTCCTTGCAAAGCAGGGCAGCATATTTCAGTGCATCAATCACGCCATTAGGATCAATACCGCGCTCGAAACGGAAAGAAGCATCAGTGCTCAAACCATGACGACGAGCCGACTTACGAATCCACGTGGGATGGAAGTAAGCACTCTCGAGCACGACGTTTTTCGTGGTCTCGTAGGTACCACTACCCTTTCCGCCAAAGACGCCAGCGATACACATGGGCTCCTCCGCATTGGAAATAGCGAGGTCGCGGTCAGAGAGCTTGTGCTCCTCACCATCCAGCGTCACAAACGGTGTGCCTTCAGGCATGGTCTTCACCACAATCTTGTGACCCTTCACCATATCGGCATCGAAGGTGTGCAGGGGCTGGCCCAACGCCATCATCACGTAGTTGGTGATGTCCACGATGTTGTTGATGGGACGAAGACCAATAACGCTCAGCTTGTTCTTCAGCCATTCGGGCGACTCCTTTACCTCGCAGTCGGTGATGCTGACACAGGCATAGCGCTTGCAGGCCTCGGTGTTCTCAATGACGACGTCGATGGGGAGGGAGTTATTGTCGACTACGAAATCGTCGACCACGGGACGGTGCGTGGCCGTCTTGTAGCCGTTCTGCTTCAGCCAAGCATACAGGTCGCGAGCAACACCCCAGTGCGAGAGGGCGTCGGCACGGTTGGCAGTAATGTCAACCTCGATGAGCCAGTCGCTCTCCAAGTGGTAATATTCGGCGGCAGGTGTGCCAACAACAGCGTCCTCAGGCAATACGATGATGCCAGCATGGTCGGTACCGATGCCAATCTCGTCCTCGGCACAAATCATACCCAGCGACTCGACGCCACGCAGCTTCGACTTCTTGATGACAAACTCCTTGTCGCCATCATAGAGCACACAGCCCAAATCAGCCACGATGACCTTCTGGCCAGCAGCCACATTGGGAGCGCCGCAAACAATCTGCTGGGGTTCGCCCTTGCCCAAATCAACGGTAGTTACATGCAAATGGTCTGAATCGGGGTGCATCTCGCACGTGAGCACTTTACCAACGTAAAGTCCCTTCAGACCGCCCTTAATACTTTGTACTTCTTCGAG
>CADCDY010000144.1 GCA_902800245.1 uncultured Prevotellaceae bacterium | reverse complement strand
ATGCTTCTCGCAAAACTTACAAAACTGGTTATCGTATACACAACGAACCTTATTCTCTTTTACTCCGTCCTCGCCTGTTGCAAGCAGGGAGCTAAGTCCTTTTTAAGTCCCTTCTCTTTAATCTGCCACTTAAGTCCTAGTATCTTACCACTATAGTGGCAGTGTCTTACGACTTAAGTTCTAGCGTCTTAGGACTTAAGTGGCAGATTCATTAAGTACGTCTTCATCATAGCTTAGTTCCCGCCTCCAAGACGTTAACATCCCTTCTATATTTCTATATGCCAGCCTGTTACTTCATCAGCCAGCGGTCGGAATGATGAACCATTGGGACGACGATTTCCTCTTGGGTGGAGTCGCCGTAGCAAAGAAGGAGGAAAGCATAGGTAAGGTGAAGGGTGGTGTCACGGCACGCTTCAATGTCTTTTTCATCATTGTAGTGACTATCGGCAATGCGTACCTCGCGCAGCCCGCCATGCTTCTGTTGCATGTCGGCTTGGTATTGTACCACAGCCTTCAGCAATTGTTCGGCATAATCGGCAGGCAGGCTGTCGACACCGACTTTGCCCCGTAAGAAACCCTTTGCATCACCCTTTGCCAAACAGTCGTAATAGTCTCTGGCAGTACTGGCAGCCTGCCATTCGGGAATCTGATCGTAGCAAGCCCAAAAGAGTGAACAGAGAAAAATGAAAAGCAAAAAACGAAGCCGGCTCATTCGTGGTTTATTTCTGTCGGATGAACACGTTGATGGGTGTGCCGGTGAGCGTCCAGTTTTCGCGGAGTTTGTTTTCGAGGAAACGACGATAGGGCTCTTTGATGTACTGGGGCAGGTTGGCGTAGAACACGAAGGTTGGAATCTGCGTATCGGGAACCTGCGAGACGTACTTGATCTTGATGTACTTGCCTTTGATGGAGGGTGGCGGCGTCTGTTCGACGATGGGTAGCATGACCTCGTTGAGCTTGGTGGTACCGATGCGGCACTTGCGGTTGAGATAAACCTCCTTGGCGGTCTCGAGGACCTTGAAGATGCGCTGCTTGGTGACGGCCGAAGCGAAGATGATGGGGAAGTCGACGAACGGTGCCATACGCTGACGGATGGCGGCCTCGAAGGTGGTGATAGCAGCCTGCGACTTGTCTTCGACGAGGTCCCATTTGTTGACAACGACGACGAGCGACTTGTTGTTCTTCTGGATGAGCTGGAAGATGTTCATGTCCTGTGCCTCAATGCCGCGTGTGGCGTCAATCATGAGGATGCAGACGTCGCTGTTCTCAATGGCACGGATAGAGCGCATGACGCTGTAGAACTCGAGGTCTTCCGTCACCTTGTTCTTACGACGGATGCCGGCAGTGTCGACGAGATAGAAGTCGAAGCCGAACTTATCGTACTTGGTATAAATAGAATCGCGCGTGGTACCGGCAATCTCAGTAACGATGTTGCGGTCCTCACCGATAAAGGCATTGATGATGCTGGACTTACCGGCATTGGGACGGCCGACGACAGCGAAACGCGGGGTGTTGTCGTCAACATCAGAAATGTCGACCGCGGGAAGCTTCGACAGTACGTGGTCGAGCAGGTCGCCAGTACCAGAACCGGTGGCTGCACTAACACAGAAGGGGTCTCCGAGACCAAGCTTATAGAACTCATACTGGCCGTAGAGATCCTTGCCGTCGTCGGCTTTGTTTGCTACGAGTACGACGGGCAGTTTGGAGCGGCGCAGGATGAGGGCAACGTCCTGGTCGAGGTCGGTGAGACCATTCTTGATATCGACCAAGAACAGCACGAGGTCGGCCTCCTCAGTAGCAACGATGACCTGCTTGCGAATCTCCTCCTCGAAGATGTCGTCGCTGTTGACAACCCAGCCGCCGGTATCAACCACGGAGAACTCACGACCATTCCACTCGCACTTGCCGTACTGGCGGTCGCGGGTGGTACCAGCCTCGTCGCTGACGATGGCGCGACGGGAGTTGGTTAAACGATTGAACAGGGTGGACTTGCCGACATTGGGGCGTCCTACGATTGCTACTAAGTTACTCATTATCTTTAATTTTAATCTTTCAGTTGGAACTTATAGCCCAGCGACACCATGAATACGCGATTATAGAAAGAGTCTCCAACATTCATTACACTCCTGACACCCCAGTTGTAGCGAGCGTCAAGCACGATATTCTTATATTCATAAGAGATGCCCACAGGGATGGAGAGGTCGATGGGGTTAACCTTGAAATCTTCGTCGGTGACTCTGTTGTAGAGTCCGTACATTTGGTCCATATCAACCTTCTGGCCATCGATCTTCGCCTTAGCCTTCGTCTTGAAACCAGGCTGGACACCGGCCTTGATGGCAAGCCCAGGCAGTACGTAATAGCTGGCCATGATGGGTACCTGAACATAGCCGAGGTCTATATCGTATTCCGGCATAACATCAGTTTTGTTGTACTTAGCCCCTTGATTGGACAAAACAACCCCAAGGCTTGCGCTGAAATTGTCAGTAATCATAAACTCTGCTTCCACTCCAAGGTGATAGTTAACAATAGCCTTGTCGGCATCTGACAGAGTGGCGACGTTCATACCTACTTTGGGCTGAATAGTAACGTCATCTTCATCGTGTTGTGCCATGACGGTGACGGTTGTCATCAACAAGGCAGCAATAATCATAATTTTTTTCATAAGCTAAGCTGTTTTATTGTTACTCTGGATTATAGCCGAAGGCGTCGAGTTCGCGCTGCGACGAGCGCCAGTCTTTGTCGACCTTGACAAAAGTTTCGAGATAGATGGGCTTGGCAAAGAATTTCTCCAGCGCCTTGCGGGCTTCGGTGGATACCTTCTTCAGCGCGATGCCTTGATGTCCGATGATGATACCCTTCTGCGAGTCGCGCTCCACATAGATGATGGCATTGATATGGATGCTCTTGTCCGTCTCCTTGAAACGTTCCACGACGACTTCAACGCTGTAGGGAATCTCCTTGTCGTAATAGAGCAGGATCTTTTCGCGGATGATTTCCGAGACAAAGAAACGCGCGGGCTTGTCGGTGAGCTGGTCCTTATCGAAAAAGGCCGGGCTCTCAGGCAGTAGTTCCTGAATACGCTTCAGGAGCATGTCGGTGCCGAACTTGTTCTTGGCAGAGATTGGCAATATCTCTGCATTGGGAAGCAACCCATGCCACTTCTCGACGATGTCCGCGAGTCTAGACTGACTAGATTCTCTAGAATCACTAGAAAGTTCATCAATCTTGTTGATGAGCAGGATGACGGGAATAGTCATCTTCTGCACCTTCTCCAAGAAGTCCATATTCTTTTCGGGATTCTCCACCACATCGGTCACATAGAGCAACACGTCGGCATCCTGCAATGCAGACTCGGAGAACGCCAACATCGACTCTTGCAACTTGTAGTTAGGTTTCAACACACCCGGAGTATCGGAGAACACGATCTGCATGTCAGGGGTATTGACGATGCCCATAATGCGATGGCGCGTCGTCTGTGCCTTAAACGTCGCAATCGAAATACGCTCACCAACCAACTGGTTCATGAGCGTACTTTTACCTACGTTGGGGTTACCAACAATATTCACGAATCCTGCTTTATGCATATTCTTTGCTTTTAGCTTTTGGCATTTGGCTAATAGCTAACTGCTAACAGCCAATAGCCTTAAACACCGTCGTACGCCCAGCGGTAGTAGCTGGCCCCATGAACAAAGCCTGCTCCGAAGGCTGTCATGATGACGTTGTCACCTTTTCGTAGCTTGTGTTCATTTTCCCAAAGTGCCAGGGGGATGGTGGCTGCTGAGGTATTTCCGAAATGCTCGATATTGACCATCACCTGTTCCATCGGCAGTTCCAAACGCTTGGCAACGGCTTCAATGATACGCATATTGGCCTGATGAGGAACCACCCACTGGATGTTGTCCTTGTTCAGTCCGTTGCGCTCGGCAATGAGGGCACAGTCGTCGCTCATATTCGTTACTGCATAGCGGAACACCGTGCGGCCCTCCTGATAGAGGTAATGGAGGCGGTGGTCAACAGTAAAGTGGCTGGGAGGACAGACAGAACCGCCGGCCTTGACATGCAGGAAGGGAAGTCCCTTGCCGTCAGCACGGAAGTAGGAGTCCATCACGCCGATATTCTGCTCTTCGGTTGCTTCTACCAGCACGGCTCCTGCTCCGTCGCCAAACAGCGGACAGGTAGCACGGTCTTTGTAGTCGGTCACGGACGACATCTTGTCGGCACCCACCACGATAATCTTCTTGTAGCGCCCGCACTGAATCATGGAGGCTGCTACGTCGAGCGTATAGATGAAACCACAGCAAGCAGCCCAGAAATCGAACGCAAAGGCATTCTTCAGTCCAAGCTTTCCAAGCACGATGCTGGCTGTAGATGGGAACTTATAATCAGCGGTCGAAGTAGTGACAATGAGCGCATCGATGGTATCAGGATCAACGCCAGTCTTCTGTATCAGCAACTTGGCTGCCTTGCGGGCCATGTAGCTGGTACCGAGACCCTCCTCAGTGAGAATGCGACGCTCCTTGATACCAACACGCGTCATAATCCACTCATCGTTGGTGTCTACCATGCGAGACAGTTCCGCATTGTTGAGGACATAGTCAGGCACGTAACCAGCAACGCCGGTGATTATAGCATTGATTTTACTCATTATTCAGCGGTTTCGTCCATAACAATGGCAATCTTGCCACGATAGTAGCCACAAGTGGGGCATACGGTGTGGTAGATGTGGTAAGCACCACAGTTGGGGCATACTGCCAGTGTGGGAGCTACTGCTTTGTCATGAGTACGACGCTTAGCGGTACGAGTGTTCGATTGTCTTCTTTTAGGATGTGTGCATTTTCCAGGTGCATGAACGTGCTTGATGGGTATGGCCAGCATAATAAACTCATAGATGAACCACGACAGGTCGAGTATTCCTTCGTTCTCGTCGATAGTCACGGTATCATCGTCGTCGCTGTATGTGTCGCCGAGCTTCACCGTCAACACATTGTCTGCCTCGATGGGTTGTTCCATGTCGTCAAGACAACGGTCACAGCTTACCGTAACGAAACCCTTCGTCAGGAAATGGAGTTCGAAAAAGCCAGTCATCTTGCGTATAGACACTGACACATGCAATGATCCATGTTCCAACTGAGAGCCGTCCAAAGACTGAAAGAAATCATCGTTGAGGTCGAAGTCAAGAACGGTTTCGTCCGTCGTCAACCCCTTCAAATCAATCTTATATGTCTCCAAACTACACATACGGGCTGCAAAGTTACAAAAAAATTGAGAATTAAGAATTAAGAATTAAGAAATTTTTCGCTTTTTATTGAAAATCAGCCACTAACGGGGCTAAAGTTTGCACACAACGGGTGTAGGATGTGCAATTATTTGGGCATTTCGATGCGGAATGTCGTCCCCTTTCCCAACTCGGAATGTTTGACGAAAATACGTCCACGATGATATTCCTCTACGATACGGCGAGCCAGCGAGAGACCAAGTCCCCAACCGCGTTTCTTGGTCGTAAAACCTGGCGTAAAGACATTATTGATATCTTTCTTGCGAATGCCCTTGCCGGTATCCTGAACTTCAATGACTACACGGTCTGACTCTTCCATCAATGTCAGCGTAATAGTACCCTTACCCTCCATAGCATCAACGGCATTCTTGCAAAGGTTCTCTATCACCCATTCGAACAACGAGGCATTCATCTTGACAGTCACCTCATTATCAGGCAGTTGCCTTATCATCTGAACCTGACTTGACGTACGGCGATCCATGTAGTCAACAACATGTGCCAAGACCTCGTTCATCGAGGCGGCAACGGGTTCTGGCAGGGAACCTATCTTCGAGAAACGTTCAGCTATCAATTGCAAGCGCTTGACATCTTTGTCCATTTCGGGCAAAAGGTCGTCGTCAGGATACTGTTCTTTCAGCATCTCGACCCACGCCATCAGACTCGATACCGGCGTTCCTAACTGGTGAGCGGTTTCTTTGGAGAGACCAACCCAAACTTTGTTTTGTTCAGCACGCTTGGACGAGAGCAGGGCAAAGATGGCCACAACAACGAAAATAAGCACGATGCCCAACTGGACATAAGGCCAAGCCTGCAAGCGCTTGAGCATGATGGATTCATCGTAGCAGACAATCTGCCGATCCACGCGGATGGTATCACCTGCCTGCATCATACGCTTTGCATAACTCTCCAGATGAGTAGTATCTTCAATATTACGATAATCGCCTATGATTCCTTCGTCGTCAACCACAATGACAGGAATGGTATTGTTTCCCTCCAACACATTGGAAATAAGTGTGACGTCCGTTGTCTCGTCGGCCTCGTTCAGAGCATGCAAGGCCTGTGCCCACACTTCCATTCGGCGTTGCTCTTCTTTCGACAGGTCGCGCACGAGGAAATGGGAAATCAGCAGTGACGCGATGGCAATAATGATAGCCAACGTCACCAGCAGAATTTTCACTTGTCTGATTCTATCTGTCCACTGCATACGACTATAATAACGTAAACAACTACAATTTTATTGAATATCTATTCGCAAAATGTGTTAAATTCGAGAAGATTATGCAGTAATTGGGCATTTTTTCGTATTTTTGCACGTTCAATATTGTAAAGACATGTCAGATAACAACACTTTTGTAGGTTCCAAAATCAAAGGAATCAGGGAAACCAAGAACCTCAGCATCGAGGAAGTAGCAGAAAGCAGCGGTTTGTCAATAGAGCAGATTGCAACAATTGAAAACGGTCAGAATATGCCATCGTTAGGTCCGCTGATTAAGATTGCACGCGCACTGGGCGTGCGACTGGGTACATTCATGGACGACAACGACGCCCTCGGACCTGTCGTAACGCGAGCTGAGGATCGTGAGAAGAAGGACAGCATCAGTTTCAGCAATGGTGCTACCGATGCGCGCAAGCACATGGAGTATCACCCGCTGGCTCAGCAGAAGGCAGGTCGCCACATGGAGCCATTTGTGATTGACATCAATCCTGAGGAGAGTCCCGAGTTCCAACTCTCGGCTCACGAGGGTGAGGAGTTCATCTATGTGATGCAGGGCGAGGTAGAGATTGTCTATGGCAAAGAGACCTACAACCTGAAAGAGGGTGACTCGATTTTCTACGATTCTATCGTGAAGCACCACGTACATGGTGCTCCCGGCAAATCGGCTAAGATTCTCGCAGTAGTTTACATTCCATTCTAAGAAAATGAGCAACGTAAGACTTGATATGGCGGGCAGGCCATTGCCCGATAGAACTTATCCTGCTGAGACCGGATCAGAGGGGTATAAGCTGTGGGAACGGACACTCGGCGAATGGCTGGAGTATTGGGCTGAGACCACACCTGATAAGGAATATATCGTATATAGCGACCGTAACCTACGCTTCACATGGAGTAAGTTCAACGAGCGTGTGGATAATCTGGCCAAGGGTCTGATATCCATCGGTGTGAAGCGTGGTTCCAACGTAGGTATCTGGGCTACCAACGTACCCGACTGGTTGACGTTCCTATATGCTACGGCTAAGATCGGTGCCGTGCTGGTAACGGTAAACACTAACTACAAACAGAACGAGCTGGAGTATCTGTGTAAGGACTCTGACATGGAGGTGCTGTGTATCACCGATGGTACATGGGACTGTAACTATGTAGACATGACCTACACTATGCTGCCCGAGTTGAAGACCTGCGAGCGCGGCCACTTGAACAGCAAGCGTTTCCCGTTCCTGAAGAACGTGGTATATATAGGTATGGAGAAGTATCGCGGCATGTACAACACCGCAGAGTTGCTGTTACTTGGTCAGAACGTGGAGGACGAGACGCTGAACGAGATGAAGAAGCAGGTCAACTGCTACGATGTGTGTAATATGCAATACACCAGCGGCACTACAGGTTTCCCAAAAGGTGTCATGCTGACTCACTACGGAATTTCGAACGACGGATACTTTACAGGCGAGAACATGGGATTCACTCAGGACGACAAGCTTTGTGTCTGTGTGCCGCTGTTCCACTGTTTCGGCGTGGTGCTGGCCACTATGAACTGTCTGACCCACGGCTGTACGGAAGTTATGGTAGAGAAATTCGACCCGTTGGTTGTGCTGGCGTCTATCCACAAAGAGCGTTGTACTGCTGTCTATGGTGTGCCCACAATGTTTATCGCCGAGCTGAACCACCCGATGTTCGACATGTTCGACCTGACCTGTCTGCGCACGGGTATCATGGCAGGCTCACTCTGCCCAATCGAACTGATGAAGCAAGTGAGCGAGAAGATGTATATGACCATTACCAGCGTCTATGGACTCACGGAGTCATCGCCTGGTATGACTCAGACCTGTCTGAATGATACCTTCGAGCAGCGTTGTACTACGGTAGGTCGCGACTTCCCGTTTGTTGACGTGAAGGTGCTCGACCCAGAGACGGGCGAAGAATGCCCAGTCGGCGTGCAGGGCGAGATGTGCTGCAAGGGCTTCAACGTGATGAAGGGCTATTACAAGAACCCAGAGGCTACGGCTGAGGTTATTGATAAGAACGGTTATCTGCACTCAGGCGACCTGGGTGTGAAGGACGAAGAGGGCTTCTATAAGATTACAGGACGTATCAAGGACATGATTATCCGTGGTGGTGAAAATATCTATCCACGCGAAATTGAAGAGTTCCTCTATCACATGCCTGGCATTCGCGACGTACAGGTAGCTGCTGTACCTTCGAAGAAATACGGCGAGGCCGTGGGTGCCTTTATCATCCTCGAGGAAGGTGCACAGATGACTGCTGAAGACGTACAGTTGTTCTGTCGCGGCAAGATTGCCCGCTATAAGATTCCCAAGTACGTGTTCTTCATCAAGGAATTCCCGTTGACTGGTTCAGGAAAGATTCAGAAGTTCAAGCTGAAGGAGATGAGTTTGAAGCTCTGCGAAGAGCAGGGAATTGTGGTCGAATAAGGTATCTAGGTCGTATATTAAATAAGGTACGTGGGATACTTCTCTTATCCCACGTATCTCTTTTCTTATACTTGTTTACTGCTCTGAATCTACTGGAGCCAAACCTCTACGAAGGAGATTTACTTGGGAAACAATAGTATAGTAGCCATTGACAAACAGGCCATTCTTTCGCAAGTTCTTGATATCATTGGCGGTAAGTAATATACGATAAGTCGTTGATGCCTTACCCATCATAGCACAGCCCCATTCGTTCAACTCGTTTTCATTTCCTTCCAAAGTCTTATCTGTTTCATTATAGACCGTTTTCAACAACCAATAGCCTCTATTTGGATCACTAGTATCTGTATTAAACAGAATCTCTATTTTGTCACCCTCAATGGCAGAAATAAACTGTTCAGGTTTTACGACAAAACCGTTTTCCCAATTTCCTAAAGCACAATTCCCTTCCCATATAGGATTGGACTCCCAAGTACTACGACCTGGCGTCAAGAAAACATTCTTAACCAAAATAGTACTGGTATCGGACGACTGAAGCGCAACTTCATCCACAGACGTTAGATCCTGACCATCAAAGTAGCACGTCATTGACGTAATACCTGCCTTACCCACCGTCTTAAGTTTATCTGACACCATAATCTGAGTAGGTATCTTTGTGGGCTCGGCAAACTCAAAGGTGATAGACTCATAGCCAGACCAGTCAACAGGCATATTTCTTTCCTTCACACTTGCCACGAGTCCGCCCCAGGGTAGAGCATTATAAGTAATAATACCACTGATATTACGATCAATGCTTTCGTGGATATTCCAAGTACCATTGAACTTTGACGTCAGATTATTCTCATCGTCAGGATGCAAATTAAGGGAACAACTGGCAAATAATGCGCAAGCTGCCAAAATACAAATTGTCTTCATTAGGCCGATTAGTTTTAAATTCCGTGCAAAGATAAACATTTAAATTGAAAAAACAATACTTTTTGGCAAAGAGTTTTAGAAAAAGACAAAAAGAACGGTTTTTTTATCAATCATAAAGACATAAATAAGCCCTCTCATCGTTTGTTCTGATGAAAGGGCTTCAGAAAAAGTGGCGGCCTCCTACTCTCCCACATTGCATTGCAGTACCATCGGCGCAGGCGGGCT